>JBDKUJ010000060.1:0-10312 GCA_039679665.1 Rectinema sp.
GCGGATGCGATGCGTACCAAGATCGATGGCGTGGAAGGCGTCACCGGTCCCGTGCTCTTCACCGATCGCGGCGACCGCAAGGATGTCCCGTACAAGATGTACATCGTCGATCCTAAAGGTAAATTGACGGTTTTCTCCCGCTGATCTCATGTCCCGGAGGATCGTCACAGTGCGACGCGTCAGCCGTACCGTGACGATCCGCGCCCCGGGTACCGCTCCTGCCGGCGGCGGGCCGCCCGGGTCCCTCCTGTACCCCTGAAGGTGGATCGTGACAACTTTTGTCGAACAACTTATCAATGGACTTACCGTAGGCTCTTTTTACGCGCTTGTGGCCTTGGGCTACTCCATGGTCTACGGCGTAATGAAGCTGATCAATTTCGCGCACGGCGATCTGTTCACGCTGGGCGCATTTCTGGGCTATACCCTTCTGACGGCGGGCTCCGGCCAGGCCAGCGCCTCTTTCGGACTGTGGGGAGGCATCGCCTTCGCCGTCGTCGCGGTGGCCCTGTTTACCGCCCTGGCGGGCATTCTCGTGGAGCGGATCGCCTATCGTCCCGTCTACCCTTCGGGCAGACTTTCCCTTGTGGTCTCCGCCCTCGGCATGTCGATTTTCATCCAGAACGGCATCATGGCGATCTGGGGTTCGAGGCCGCAGGCCTTCCCCGCCTCGGTCGTGCCGACGCTGCGGTTTCAGCTGCTTGGCGTGCCGGTCACGGCCCTGCAGGTGGCGATTCTGGGAATCAGTTTCGCGCTGATGATCGCGATCTGGTTTATCGTCGAGCGGACCACCTTCGGTGCGGCGGTGCGCGCGGCGGCGCTCGACCGCGAAACCGCGACGCTGATAGGCATCGATGTCCGCAAGGTTATTTTCTTCGTATTCGCGCTGGGTCCCGCGCTGGGCGGCGCGGCCGGTCTCATGAACGGCCTTTATTACCGGGCGATCAACTTCAATATGGGCTGGAACTACGGGCTCAAGGCATTCACGGCATCCATTCTGGGCGGCATCGGAAACATTCCCGGCGCGATGCTGGGCGGCCTTCTCCTGGGCGTGGTCGAATCGCTGATTTCAGGCTACGTGAGCGGCGCATGGAAGGACGTTTTCGTATTTGTCCTCCTCATCCTTACCCTGATTGTCCGTCCCACCGGGCTGCTCGGCGAAAAGACGGCGGAAAAAGTATGACGGGCATCACGGGCGGCATTCTCGAACGCATACTGAAATCCCAACCCGAGAAAAACTTCGTTCCCCGAAGTCGCATGACGCTCTATGCCGCCGGAGCGGCGGTTCTTCTTCTCGTGGTCTATCCCCTTCTGCCCTTTGTCAGCGACTATTGGATCGACATCGGTTTTTACTTCGGAATCTACGCGCTGCTCGGCATGTCGCTCAACGTGGTTCTGGGCGAGGTCGGGTTATTCGATCTGGGACACATGGGCTTCTATGCGATCGGCGCCTATGTCACGGCCATCCTGAACACGAACTTCGGCGTACCGGTACTTCTGCTCGCCCCCGTATCGGCGCTCGTGGCGGGACTGTTCGCGTGGTTCGCGACCTCCCCGATAATCCATCTCAAGGGCGACTACCTCTGCATCGTCACCATCGGAATAGGCGAAATCGTTCGCCTGACCATGATCAACAATCCTTTCGGCGTTACGGGCGGACCCAACGGCATCAATGGTATCGACAATCCCGTGATCTTCGTGCCGATCGAATCGTCCCGGCAATTCTACTATTACATCTGGGCGGTCATAGCGCTTACGGTTTTCGCGCTGTACCGACTGCAGCGTTCGCGTACAGGAAGAGCATGGAACTACATCCGCGAGGATGAAGTCGCCGCGGAAGCCTGCGGGGTCGACGTGCGGAAACACAAGCTGTCGGCCTTCGTCATCGGTGCCGCGCTTGCGGGACTCGCGGGCAATATATACGCATCCAAGCAGATGTCCGTATCGCCCGAAAGCTTTACGTTCATGGAATCTTCCCTGCTCTTCTGCATCGTGCTCCTGGGAGGTCTCGGTTCGATTCCCGGCACCATTCTGGGCGCTCTTGTCGTAACGGTGTTCCCCGAAGTATTCAGGTCTTTCGCGAGCTACAGGCTGCTGTTCTTCGGCGCCGCCCTGATGGCGATGATGATTTTCAAACCCGCCGGATTATGGCCGCGGAAGCGGGGGTCGGGCAAATCCGCCGTTCCTGTTGATCCTGTCATTCCTGTTAATCCTGTCGCCCTTGTGGATCCTGTCGCTCCTGTGGCCGAAAAAGACGAATGCCCCGACGAATGCCCTTTGGAATCCGGCGGCGAAATCCTGCTTCGCGTGGAGGGGGCAAAACTGTCTTTCGGCGGCGTAAGCGCCGTGGCGGGAATGGATCTCGACGTGCCCCGGGGCAGGATCACCGCCCTTATCGGTCCCAACGGCGCAGGCAAGACAACAGTGTTCAACCTGATCACCGGAATATACAAACCACAGTCGGGCCGCATCCTGTTCAAAGGCGAAGATATTTCCGGAAAACATCCACATGCGATCGTAGCCCTGGGCATCGCAAGGACATTCCAGAATATCAGACTGTTCCCTGGCCTCACCTGCCTGGAAAATGTGCTGTGCGGCCCTCACAGCCACGGCAGGGCCGGCCCCTTCGCCGCAGTCGCCCGGACGCGTTCCCAGCGCAGGGAAGAAGAACTGATGTACGCCAAGGCGGAAGCCTGCCTGTCCAAAGTCGGACTTTACGACCTCAAGGACGCCCAGGCCGGTTCCCTGCCCTACGGCAAACGACGCTATCTTGAAATCGCCAGAGCGCTCGCGTCCGATCCCGCGCTTGTAGTCCTGGACGAACCCTCCTCCGGACTCAATGACGCCGAAACGACGGAAATCGCCGGACTTCTCGCGTCGCTCCTGAAAGAAGGTTATACGATCCTCCTGATCGAACACGATATGAATCTCGTGGATCGCGTGAGCGACAATGTGGTGGTAATGCAGACCGGCCGCAAAATCGCCGAAGGCGCGATGTGCGATATGCGATGCGACCGCCGGGTGATCGAAGCCTATCTCGGAGAGGAAGAGGACTGAAAACCATGGCCGCATTGCTGGAAATCAAGGATCTGTGTCTCGATTACGGCGCGGTCCGCGCCCTGAACAATGTGAACATCGAGGTCGGCGAACGCGAAATCGTCGCGGTGCTCGGCGCCAACGGCGCCGGAAAGACCAGCCTCCTGCGCGCCATTTCCGGCCTTCGTACGCGGACTTCCGGTACCGTGCTTTTCCGGGGCGAAGACGTCGCTTCCATTCCCGCCTATGCCCTCGCTTCACGGGGCATAGCGCATGTCCCGGAAGGAAGACGCGTTTTCGCGACCCTCAGCGTGTCGGAAAATCTCAAACTGGGCGCCTACGGCGTACGAGGCTCGCGGGATGCGCGCGAGGCCAAATCGGCGGAATCCCGCGTGTACGAACTCTTCCCCATTCTGGCCGAGAGGCGGAACCAGTTTGCGGGCACGCTCTCGGGCGGTGAACAGCAGATGCTCGCGATCGGAAGGGCGCTCGTTTCCAAGCCTTCGCTCCTGCTGCTCGATGAACCATCCCTCGGGCTTGCGCCTATAATCGTGCAGGAAATTTTCGCGATGATCCGGCGCATCCACGATGAGGAAAAGGTATCCATTCTTCTGGTCGAACAGAATGCGCGCAAAGCCCTGAAAACCGCGTCCAGGGGTTATATCCTGGAATTGGGAAAAGTCGTGGCGCAGGGACCGGCCGACACCCTCGCGGCAGACGGAAAAGTGAACGCCGCCTACCTCGGAAGTGGAATACGGAGTGGAGGCGGACCAAAATCCAAAACGGCGCCCGAGCCCGAGTCCGTCCTTGAGTCCACGCCTGAGTCCGAATCCGCTCCGGAATCCGCGTTCAAGGCCTGATTTCAGTGCGGAACCCCCTGCCGCAAGGGCGCGGGCCCGGATATACTTATACGAAGTATGTCCGGTCAGGGAACATTTAAACGAAGCCTGCGCTATCTGCGCGGCCGTAACGGCGCTTTCGCCCTTGCCTTCCTTTCGATGCTGGCGGTGATTGCCTGCCAGGTATCGCTTCCTCTCGTTTTGCGGACCATGATCGATCAGGCGATTCCCGCCCGAGACACTGCCGGAATGCTCCGCCTCGCGATCCTCTATGTCGCCATCGTATTGAGCGCCGGCGGAGCGGGCTATATCCAGAACCTGACGGTAGCGCGCCTGGGGCTCGATATCGTCACCGCCATGAAAAAGGACATATTCGAACGCCTGCTGACCATGCCCGTATCCCACTTCGACGCGCACCCCGTGGGCGAACTTCTCGCGCGCACCGAAAGCGACGCCGAACGCGTACGCGACCTTTTTTCCCGCATCGGCCTCAGTCTCGTCGCCAATATACTGTTTTTCGCCGGCATGGTGGCGGTCTGTTTCAGTCTCGAACCGGGCGTCACCGCATGGGTTGCGGTATTTACGCCTCCTCTCATGGCCGCGGTTTTTTTCGCTTTCGACAAACTGCGACCGCGCTACGACAAGTCAAGATCGCTCAACGCAAAAATCACCGCGGCGGTGGCCGAGACGCTCCAGGGCTTCGAAGTGATCAAAGCCTTCGGGCGCGAAGCCTGGGCCAGAACGCGGCTCGACGCTTCGGCCAAATCCAAGCGGGACAACGACGTATCGTCGATGCTCCTCGAACGTCTCGCCATGTCCGTGCTGGGCTTCGCCATCGGCCCTCTTTTTATCGCCATCGTCATCCGGACATTCGTACCCCGCATTCTCGCGGGCGCGATGACGGTAGGTACGCTTCTGGTCTTTCTGGATTACGGACGCAGGCTCCTCGATCCCCTTATGGAAATAGCCGAAAACGTGCGCGCGCTCCAGACTGCGCGCGTGTCGCTCAAGCGCATCATGGATTCCCTGGACCTGGAGGGCGAAAAAACGGGCGGAGCAACGCCGCCGCCGCTCGCGAACGGAATCGAATTCCGCGACATATGGTTCAAATACGGCGAAGAATGGGTGCTCAAAGGCGTATCCTTCGAAATACCGCGCGGATCGCACATCGCATTGGTCGGCCCGTCAGGCTCCGGAAAATCGACGACCGTCGGACTTCTCTGCAAATTCTACGAAGCGCAGGAAGGCGGAATCTATGTCGACGGAAAGCTTCTCGCGGAACTCGACACCGCCGCCTGGCGCAGGAAAATCGGCCTCGTATTGCAGGAAAGCTACCTTTTCCCGGGCACCATCCTCGAAAATGTCCGCGTATACGACGATACCGTGCCGGAATCGGCGGTACGACGCGCGATCGGGCTCGTGCAGGCCGGGGAAATCGTCGACCGTCTGCCCGAAGGTCTTTTGACCGAATTGCGCGAGCGCGGATCCAACTTGAGCTCGGGCGAACGCCAGCTTCTTTCCTTCGCCCGCGCCCTGGTGCGCGATCCCGAGATCATCGTGCTGGACGAAGCGACGGCGAGCGTCGATGTCCGCACAGAGCGCAGGATACAGGATGCGATGGCCGATCTGCTCGACGGCAGGACATCGCTGATCGTGGCGCACCGTCTTTCGAGCGTGCTCAAGGCCGACCGTATCCTGTACTTCAAGGACGGTCAAATCGCCGCATCCGGTACGCACGAGACCCTGTCGCGTGATTTCCCCGAATACGCGGAACTCGTGCGGCTCCAGTTTCCCGATACCGCAGAACCGGAAACCTCCGGAGACAGCATATGAGCGACAACGTAAAGGACGGAATGACGGACGCCCCCGGACGGCGGAAAGGCCACGGCCGATGGATCTGGCGGATGTGGAAGGAGCGCCCCTGGCTGGTGATTCTCCTCCTCGTCCTCTCGCTCATATCGAGCGCGGTCGCGGTGGCCTTCCCCTATCTTTACAAGATCCTCCTCGACGGCCTGCAGGCGAGGATGGAATCGGGAGCCTCCGAAGAAAACCTCAAGGAAGCGAACCGGATAGCCATGCTCGTGCTGACGGTGGGCGTGGGTTCCTTCGTTTCCTCGCTATTCCCCGGCATCAGGGCGGCGATGAACGTCGTCTTCGAATATCTGCTCAGAAGCAAATATTTCGGTATCGCCCTCGGGCGCGATTACAGGTTTGTTTCGTCGTTCAGAACGGGAGATCTGGCCACGAGGCTTACCGATGACGTTTCAGCCGACGGCAGACTGTCATGGTTTCTGTGTTCGGGCATATTCCGCGCCGTGGAAGCCGCGGCCAAGATCGTATTCTGCCTGGCCGCCATGTTCGCCATGGACTGGAAGCTCACCCTCTATTCGCTGATTCCTCTGCCATTCATGATCGGAATTTTCTGGTTCGCCGAGGAACGCATTCACGATACCTTCAAGCGCAATCAGGAAGCGATTTCGGACATCAATTCGCAGCTTGAAATGAGTTTTTCGGGCGTCCGGGTGATCAAGGCGAATGCGAGCGAAAGGAAATACGGGCGATTCTTCGAAGCGGCGCTCGGCCGGCGCGCCGGCACTGAAATGGCTCTGGCAAAACTGGACGCGCTCCTCGTGCTTGTGTATCAGTATATCGATTACTTCGCGCAGATAGCGCTGGTTTTCGCCGGAGGACTCGCCGCGGCGCGCGGCGAACTCGGTATCGGGACTTTCTACGCCTTCTACAACTATCTCGGCATGCTGGTGTATCCCATCCTCGACATTCCCCAGCTTTTCATCTCGGGGAAACGCTCTTTCGTGAACATCGACCGGCTGGAGGAGCTTTCCGGCGAGGCGCCCGATCCTGTCGGACCCGCCGAACGCCGTGCCTCCGCAGGCGCGGCGGAATCCGTAGCTCCGGCGACTTTCGAAGACTTTTCCGTTTCTTCCGATCCTGCGGAGCCCGCCCCGAGCGCCGGAACCCTGCGCGTACGCGGGCTTCGCTTTGCCTACCCCGGCGCAGCCATGACGGCTCTGGACGGAATATCCTTCGATCTTCCGCCGGGCTCGCGCCTGGCCGTCCTCGGCCCTGTGGGCTCGGGCAAAAGCACCCTATTGAAACTCCTGTGCGGCGTCCTTTCGCCGGAATCAGGGTCGATCAGGACTACCGGAGCGAAAGGCGAACCCACCAGCTTCAGCGCAATGTTCGGCTATGTGCCCCAGGATCCCTCGCTTTTTTCGGGGACCGTCAGAGACAATATAGCCTTCGGCGCTTCCGGCGACGGCATGGCCGTGTCCGATGAAGAATACGGGAAATCCGTCAGGATCGCGCAAATGGAAGCGGAAATCGGGAAAATGCCCGAAGGCGAAAAAACCCAGTTGGGACAGCGCGGAGCGAACATCTCCGGCGGCCAGAAACAGCGCCTCGCGATAGCCAGAGCCGTGGCGCGCCATCCGCGGATACTCCTTCTCGACGATATCACCGCCAGCCTCGATGCGGCCAATGAGGAAAAGCTCATGAAGTCGCTCGCGGACTGGTCGGCTGACCTGTCATGCGTGATGGTATCGCACAGACTTTCGACGGTGCGCTTTTCCGACAGGGTCCTTTTTCTGGAATCGGGGAAAATCGCCGGATTCGGAACCCACGACGAACTGGTCGCGACAAACGAAGAATACCGGGCATTCATCCGGTCGCGCGACGACTGAAACGATCAACCCAGAGCCACGTCCAGGAACATCATCACCGCGAAACCCGCAATGGCGCCAAGGGTGGAAATGTCGGAATTGCCTGAAGTCTGCGATTCGGGAATGACTTCCTCGATGACGACATAGATCATGGCGCCTGCGGCGAAAGCCAATGCATAGGGCAAAATCGGCCGCATGGCCGTTACGAGCAGCGCTCCAAGCACGCCCGCAATGGGTTCGACGAGCCCGGAAGCCTGGCCGTAGAAGAAACTCTTCGTGCGGGACATCCCTTCGCGGCGCAGCGGAATCGATACCGCGGCTCCTTCGGGAAAATTCTGCAGCCCGATACCCATGGCCAGCGCAACGGCACCCGCGATACTCATCGAGCCGATACCCGCCGAAAGGGCACCGAATCCGACCCCCACCGCGAGACCTTCGGGGATATTGTGCAGCGTGATGGCCAGAACCAGAAGGACACTGCGCTTGAGCGACGTCTTGGGGCCTTCCGCCTTGTCTATTTCGAGCCCCAGATGGAGGTGGGGAAGAACTTTGTCGACCAGTTTGAGGAACAGACCTCCCGCAAGGAATCCGACGACGGCGGGAAGCCACGGAGGCACACCGAGCGTACCGGCCAACTCGATGCTCGGAGCGAGGAGCGACCAGAAACTCGCCGCTATCATGACTCCCGCGGCGAATCCGAGCATTCCATCGAGGACCTTCCTGTTGATCTGTTTGAAAAAAAAGACCATCGCCGCACCCAGGGCGGTCATTCCCCAGGTAAAGATGGTCGCGTAAAGAGCCATCAGGACGGGCGGTTTACCGGAAAAGAAGGTTTCCATGTCCATACTATACCAACACTGCAAGCGCCGGGCAAATGCATATCCGGGACTCTTGAAACCGATGAAGCGTGCCGCGATACTGTCCGGACGGAGGACGAACCGATGCCGTCTACGATCCAACGCCGCGAAGACCTCGCGGGCATGAAAGTCACCGTCATGGGCCTGGGTCTCCACGGCGGCGGCCTCGCGAGCGCAAAATTCCTGGCCGATGCAGGCGCCGACGTCACGGTCACCGATCTTCGCGACGAAAAGACCCTCGCCCCCTCGATAGCGGCGATGGAAGGCCGCAAAGTCCGGTACGTTCTGGGAATGCACGAAATGTCGGATTTTTCGGACGCCGACATGGTCATAAAAAATCCGGCCGTCAAAGCCGACTCCCCCTATCTCGGCGTTTCGAAATGCGTCGAGACCGACATTTCCATTTTTCTGCGCTTTTCCCGGTCCCCGCTCGTGGCGGTAACCGGCTCCAAAGGCAAATCGAGCACCGCAAGCGCGATACGTCACGGTTTCATCGCATCGGGAGTACACGCCCTCCTCGGTGGAAACATCACCGTCTCTCCCCTCGGATTTCTGGACGAAACGGCGGCCGACAGGCCTGTAGTCCTGGAATTGTCATCCTGGCAGCTCGCCGACATGCGGGGCAAAGGCATCCTGAAACCGCGGATCGCCGTACTTACGGCGATAATGCCTGATCACATGAATTATTACGGATCGATGGAAACATATGTCGCCGACAAACGCCTCATCTATGCCGATCAGGACGCAAACGACTTTACCCTCTGCGACCTGGACCAGGATTGGGGCAGATCGTTCGCGGCGGAGACCCGCGGCACGGTGGTGGGATACTGCGACACCGATCACGGAAGCGCGGGCGCCTGGTTCAATCCGGACGATCCGCCAGGCCTGGCCAGAGGATATTGCCGGCTTCCCGGCGCGGAAGCATGGTCGCCGGGCGAGGAAATCGTACCCACAGAACTCGCGGTCCAGGGGCCGCACATGCGCCGGAACCTGCTGGCGGCCTCTCTGGCCCTGCGCCTCATGGGAGTGGATGCTTCCGCCGTGCGCGCCGCGGCGGCATCCTTCCCCGGAGTCGAGCACCGTCTCGAGTTTTTCGCCGAATCGGACGGCATCCGCTGGTACAACGATTCGGCCGCCACCATTCCCCAGGCGACCGCCGCGGCGCTCGAAAGCTTCACCACACCTGTCGTCCTGGTGACCGGCGGCACCGACAAGAACATCGATTTTTCGCCCGTTCGCGAAGCGTACCGGAAGGCCAGACGGCTCATCCTCCTCTCGGGAAGCGGCACCGACAAGTTGATGACACTTCTTCGCGAAAACGGCATCGCCTTCGAAGGTCCCTACGGCGATCTCGACACTGCAGTCGACCGCGCCGCAGCCGCGGCCGAAAAAGGAGACTCGGTCGTGCTGTCGCCGGGATGCGCCTCGTTCGGCATGTTCCTGCACGAATTCGACCGGGGCTTGCGCTGGAAAGAGGCGGTACGCAGAAAACTTTCGCCCGCGTGAACCTTCAGCGGAACGCGGCGGCGCAATACCCTACGAAAGAAGAGTCCTGGTGCTTGTCCAGGCTGCTCGATCTGCCGAGTATGAGGGTTTCGGTGCCGCCCGCTTCGATCGCGAAACACAGCGCCGCCGCCGCCGCGCCTCCCGAACAGGCCGCATGCCTCGAAACGGCGATATCTATCAGCGCGGTGGGATTCATGTCGACAAGTGCATCCACGAAAGCTTTATCGTTGACGCCCAGAGCCCAGAGTTCCGCTTTCGCACCCCTTCCCGCCGGCTCGAATCCGTACGCCGGCCCATAATGCGTAAGGTCGGTCGATCCGAGTACCGCTATCGTTCTGCCTGCATCCACGGCCGCCCGCATCAGCGCGGCGCCGAGTTCCCTGGCCGTATAGTTCGG
>JBDKUJ010000061.1:0-5204 GCA_039679665.1 Rectinema sp.
TGATCGACGATCTGGTCACGCTCGCTCCCAAGGAGCCGTACCGCATGTTCACGAGCAGGGCGGAGCGTCGCCTCTCCCTGCGCCAGGATTCGGCCGATATCCGCCTTACCCGCTATGCGTCGGAAATCGGCCTGGCCGATGGAGCGAGGATCGAAGCTTTCGGGCTCAGGCGCGATGGCGTCGACCAAATCGCGCGTATTTTGCGGGAACGGAAAATTTCTGGCGGCGAAGCCGCCGCGATCCCCGCTTTCGCACCGCATGCGGGAGAGAGCCTCGCCGCAGCCCTGCGGGATCCCGCCGTCGCGGCGCTTGTCGATCGGTCGGATTCAGCCGGGGCTTTTCTTGCGCCGTTCCTGCCCGAGGCGGCGGACAGCGACGAGTCCATGGTTCTGACCGCCGTACTCGATGCGCGTTATTCAGGGTATGTGGAAAAAGAGGATCGGCTCGCCGTCCGCATGGACAAGGCTGAACGGTTTCGCATCCCCCAGGGCTTCGCGTACGGGGATGTGGCGGGTCTGTCCAAGGAGGCGATCGAAAAGCTTTCTTCGGTCCGGCCCCTTACTCTTGGACAGGCTTCACGCGTGCCGGGCGTGCGGAAATCCGACGCGGCCCTGCTTTACGTGACATTGGCCAGAAATCCCGATACGCGAAACTCCGGCACGCGTTCCGATTCCGGGTAAGTAATCCCGGCGCGGCTATTCCTGCGCGGCTATTCCTGCGCGAATCCGCAGAGCGTGGCGAGATCGGTTCTGGCGCCCTCAAGCGCCTGGATATAGCCACTTCGCGCCGTGTCAACATTTTGCTTGTAAAAAGCCGCGAATTCAGGATCCGCCATCGGATCCAGCCTGACTTCGCGTCCCATGCGGGCCGAAGCCTGGCGTTCCTTTTCGCGCAATTTCGGAGCCCACTGCGTCCTGATCGCCTGATCGACCTGTTTCATGTCGTCGATGTAACGCGTCATGAACATCTCGACCTGACGCACGAGTTCGGCCACATGCTTGACCGCCGCGGCTTTCGCGCCGGCCGGCTGGGACGCCGCTTCCGCGACCGCTCCGAGACCCTTGCCGACCAGGTCCATTTTGCCCGGCGCGCTTTCGCCGGAAGGAAGCTGGATCTGCGCGACCAGCACGTCGAAAAGGCCTTTCCTGAAAGCCTCTCTGCTTTCCGCGGAGCGGGCCGCGATGGCCGCCGCCAGTTTGATGGATTCGGAATCTTCGAGAAATTTTCCGGCGGCTTTCTTGCCCTCTGTGCGGGCTTCGGAAGCGCGGACAGAAGCTTCGTCGATCGTCAGATTTTTTGTCCGTTCCAGCGCCAGTTCAAGCGCGCTTTTTATTGTCGCCATCGGATACGCTCCCGTTTTGGTCTCCGCTCTCCCGCAGGCATGCGACGAAGTTTATGATCTTGTCGCCGATGCTCAATACCAGGATCACGGCCACGACCCATTCCGCTCCCATGGTAAGCCACTGCGGCAGCCCCCCCGACACCAGGTCGAGGATTTCGAGACTGTACAGCACCATGATGGCGGCGATCGCGACCTTTCCCAGAAAGGTGCTGCGGGGCTCAAGTCTTCGTCTGACGAGTGCAAGCGAACCCATCAGTGCGGCCTGAAGTCCCAGGCGCACCAGGACAAGGATGAAAAGCCAGACCGGTATGAGGTCATAATACTGAAAAACCACGGAAAGAACAATTAAAAGGCTGTAATCGGAAGCCGAGTCCAGCATGCGGCCCACGCGGGTCACTTCCTGGGCTTTGCGCGATACGTAGCCGTCGGCGAAATCGGTGGCGAATACGAGCACAACGAGAACGAGGAGGGGAATCCGGATCTTGTAGTCCTTCGCGGCGATGACCAAAAACAGAATTGTGGGCAGGGTGCTCACCCTGGCCATCGTGATACGGTTGGCCATATTGATGCGCCCGAGTTTTTCCCCCGTCGATTCCTTTACGAAATCCGCCCTGAAGAGGACGAGAACGACCACCAGCAAAAGATGGAATGCTATGCATGTGGCAAGGAATCCGGGGCCGAACTCCCGCAGAAACCCCACGGGAACCGCGAAAGCGGCAAAAATGGCCAGTTGTGCGGCAAAATACGCCGAGGTGGTCAAAACGATGCTTCTTGCGAGGCTGTCGCGCGTGATGTTTGTTTTCATGCTCTGCGATCGTCTCCGTTCCGGACCGGTGCGGGAATGGTCGATGGCTCATCGGAGCCGACCCTGGCGCATTGGGAATGATATAACCTTGACATCGCCGATGTCAAATCCATATCCTTAGCCCATGACCGCCGCAGATAAGATTACCGCGAGCAGGCTTGTCCTCTCGCCCCTGTTTTTCGTCGTTTTTTCCATGCCAGGTCTGCCGGCGGCCGTGACGTATCCATTGCTCTGGCTGCTTTTTCTCACCATCGAAGTGAGCGATCTCGTCGACGGTAAGGTAGCGCGCTCTTCCGGCTCCGTCAGTTCCTTCGGCAAACTTTTCGATCCCTTTGCGGATGTCATGGCCCGCATTACCTATTTTTTGTGCTTCGCGATCGGCGGTCTCATGCCGGCATGGATTTTCCTGATCGTCCTGTACCGTGAATTTTCGATTATGTTTTTGAGGATGCTGTTGAGTTCGAAAGGGATCGCCATGGGCGCCCGTCCCGGTGGAAAGCTCAAAGCAGTTCTGTATATGGTTTCGGGAGGGATTTCGCTGCTCTACATCACTCTTTCCGCTTTCGGCGTCATGCAGGGAATCCTGCCGGGAATGCGCATTTTTGTCCTCGTCCTCTATGTCCTTGCGGCGGTGCTTTCGCTTGCATCCTTCGCGGATTACTGGATCCAGTTCAAGTAGCTGTACGGTAAGGTCTGATATGGAGCCTTTTTCCTCGATCGATACCGCGACGGCTGTGGCTGTCCGTTACGTACTTTTCGACATCGACGATACCATCACCGAATCCGGCCGTCTTCCCGAGGAATCCTATTCCGCCCTATGGGCGCTGCGCCGGGCCGGCTTGCGCGTAGTGCCCGTCACGGGCCGTCCCGCAGGCTGGTGCGACCTGATCGCCCGCCAGTGGCCTGTCGACGGCGTAGTGGGCGAAAACGGCGCCTTTGCGTTCCATATGGAGGGAGAGCGTCTCCAGCGGCTGTATCATCCGGCCGCTCCCGATCCGGACTCGACGCGCACCCGTCTTGCCGCAATGGGCGGAGAGATTCTTTCTCTCGTACCCGGCCTGCGGATAGCCAAAGACCAACCTTACAGGATTTTCGACATAGCGCTGGATTTCGCCGAAGAGCCGCCCGATCTCGGTCTGGACGTGGCCGAAAAAGTCCGCGCGCTTTGCGAGGCTCGCGGAGCCCGCGCCAAAGTCAGTTCGATCCACGTCAACGCCTGGTATGGCGATTACGACAAGCTTTCCATGTCGGAGCTGTTCCTTTCGAAAGTCCTGGGCTGGGATGCCGTGCGCTGCCCCGGGGCGGTGCTCTTTTTCGGCGATTCCCCCAACGACGAACCGATGTTCCGACGTTTCCGGAATTCCTGCGGTGTCGCGAACATACGCCGTTTCGAGTCGGTTCTTCGACATCCTCCACGCTGGGTTACCGAGCGTCCTTTTGGGCGCGGATTTGCCGACGCTTGCGACATTATATTGAAGAAGATTGCAAACGCCGACAAATAGCTGAATAATTCGCACCGAATTTTTACATTTTCGCTTGACCAAGCTCCCCCGCTTTCGGTAAGGTCTGCTCCGCGTCCTGAAGACATAGCGCAGCAATGCGCATGCCGGCCGGAGCGATCCGGAAGGCGGAAGGGTTTGAACGGAACAAAGCGAAAAAAATCGCGAAGTTCCCGTTCAGTATCTTGACAGCAGGGTACAAGGTTTGATAGGTTCATCGAGCGCTCTAGAGCACTTTGGAAGCCGGACGGCTTGCGGGGTGCGGAAAAGCTCCTGAAGAGGGGTAGGGTGCAGTCGCTCCGGGGTGTGTTTGCGGGTACGCGGCACATATGATTCGGGGCGGTGGTCATTCACAGGAATCAGGGATGGGACAGAGCGAGGTGAGGTTTTTTCAAGCCTTCGGGTTTGAGAGGACTTTTGCGTACGTTGCGCAAGCGACGTGCGCTACATGAAGCGCGCGGAAGCGTGTTTCATGAGGCATCGAATGCCGGTCTTCCTTTTGATAAGGGAGACGAATGATAGATTCTTTATGATATCCCGCGGGCGCAAGCCCGTTGGAATATATCATGGAGAGTTTGATCCTGGCTCAGAACGAACGCTGGCGGCGTGTCTTAAGCATGCAAGTTGAGCGGCAAGGGGGAGCAATCCCCCCTAGAGCGGCGGACTGGTGAGTAACACGTGGGTGACCTGCCTTTGTCTTGGGGATAGCCATTAGAAATAGTGGGTAATACCGAATACGCTTGCACACGTAGAGGTGTGTAAGGAAAGGCGCTACGGCGCCGGACGAAGATGGGCCCGCGTCCCATTAGCTAGTTGGTGAGGTAACGGCTCACCAAGGCGATGATGGGTAGGCGGCCTGAGAGGGTGTACGCCCACATTGGGACTGAGATACGGCCCAAACTCCTACGGGAGGCAGCAGCTAAGAATATTCCGCAATGGACGAAAGTCTGACGGAGCGACGCCGCGTGGATGACGAAGGCCGAAAGGTTGTAAAATCCTTTTGCTGGGGAAGAATAAGCATGGGAGGGAATGCCCGTGTGATGACATGAACCGGCGAATAAGCCCCGGCTAACTACGTGCCAGCAGCCGCGGTAACACGTAGGGGGCGAGCGTTGTTCGGAATTACTGGGCGTAAAGGGCATGTAGGCGGCCTTGTAAGCCTGGCGTGAAATTCCACGGCTCAACCGTGGGAATGCGTCGGGAACTGCGAGGCTTGAGTGACGGAGAGGGAGCTAGAATTCCTGGTGTAGGGGTGAAATCTGTAGATATCAGGAAGAATACCAATGGCGAAGGCAAGCTCCTGGCCGATGACTGACGCTGAGGTGCGAAAGTGTGGGGATCAAACAGGATTAGATACCCTGGTAGTCCACACGGTAAACGATGTGCACTAGGTGCTGGGGCGGTAGCCTCAGTGCCGGAGCGAACGTGGTAAGTGCACCGCCTGGGGAGTATGCTCGCAAGGGTGAAACTCAAAGGAATTGACGGGGGCCCGCACAAGCGGTGGAGCATGTGGTTTAATTCGATGGTACGCGAGGAACCTTACCTGGGTTTGACATAC
>JBDKUJ010000062.1:0-4722 GCA_039679665.1 Rectinema sp.
ATTTTTTTCAATCGCTCGGGCTCTTCGCCGGCGGCGAATTCAGGCTTTTCCACAATACGCGATTCGGCGTCCTGCTCATCTATATCGGATCGGGACTGCCTGTCGGAATATACCTGGCGACAGGGTACATAAAAAGTATTCCGAACGCCGTCATAGAGGCGGCACAGTTGGACGGAGCCAGTTACTCCCGCATATTCCGTTCCGTCATCGCCCCGATGTCGATCCCCATAGTCATGACCCTGGCGATACTGAACATCCCCTCACTCTGGAACGAGTTCGCCCTTGTCAATATCCTGGTGAGCGACACCAGCCTGAAATCGCTGCCGCTGGGAATCTACCGTTTCTCGGGCGCCCTTTCCTCGGATTACGGAAAGCAGTTTGCGGCCCTCGTCATCGGTATGCTCCCCATGCTCCTGTTCTATACTACATTCCGCAAACAGATCACGGCTGGAGTGGCCGCGGGGGCGATGAAGGGCTGAGCCAAGGAACATCGCCTCGCATGACGCACAATAAGAAGGGCCGCTCCGGCAAACCGGGGCGGCCCTTCTTGCGTCAGACAGCGAACGCGAGCGAAGACGCGACGGCGTCAGCCCCGGACGTTGTAGAAAACTTTCTTTCCGATGTATTCGGCGATGCCTTCCATCTCGTCCTCGATGCGCATCAGCTGGTTGTACTTGCAGATACGGTCCGTGCGCGACATGGAGCCGGTCTTGATCTGTCCGGTTTCCCTGGCTACGACGAGGTCGGCGATAAAGGCGTCCTCGGTTTCGCCCGAGCGGTGCGACACGACGGCGGTGTAGCCGGCGCGCTTGGCCATGTCGATGGCTTCGATCGTCTCGGTGACCGTGCCGATCTGGTTCAGCTTGATGAGGATGGAGTTGCAGGCACCCATCGCGATGCCCTTTTCCAGGCGCTTGGTGTTGGTGACGAAGAAATCGTCGCCCATGATCTGGATCCTGTTGCCGAGCGCCTTGGTCAGCTTGACATAGCCATCCCAGTCGTTCTGGTCCAGGCCGTCCTCGATGGAGATGATGGGGTATTTGTTCACCCACTTCGTATAGAGCTCGATCATCTCGTCGGCGGTAAAGAGCTTGTCGGGGTTGGTCTTCCAGAACTTGTAGCCCTTGCGGTCGCCTTCGTCGAAGAGTTCCGAGGACGCGCAGTCCAGGGCGATGGCGATCTGCTCGCCGGGGCGATAGCCGGCCTTTTCGATGGCCTTCATGATGAACTGCAGCGCTTCCTCGTTGTCGAGGTTGGGCGCGAAACCGCCCTCGTCGCCGACTGAAGTGTTGTGGCCTGCGGCTTTGAGCAGGCTCTTGAGGTTGTGGAAAACCTCGGCCGTCATGCGGACCGCTTCGCGGAAGGATTCCGCGCCCACGGGCATGACCATGAACTCCTGGAAATCGATCTTGTTGTCGGCGTGCTTGCCGCCATTGATGATGTTGGCCATGGGCACGGGAAGCAGCGTCGTGTGGGGTCCGCCCAGATACTTGTAGAGCGGCTGGCCGAGATACTCGGCGGCGGCGCGGGCCACGGCCATGGACACGCCCAGCATGGCGTTGGCGCCCAGCTTGCCCTTGTTTTCGGTACCGTCGAGATCGATCATCGTGCGGTCGATATCGACCTGTTCGAGAGCGTCGAGCCCGCAGATTTCGCCGGCGATGGTCGTGTTGACGTTCTCGACCGCCTTGAGGACGCCCTTGCCGAGATAACGCTTCTTGTCGCCGTCGCGAAGCTCGACGGCTTCGTACTCGCCGGTGCTGGCGCCCGACGGAACGGACGCGCGGCCGAAGGAACCGTCTTCGAGGACAACGTCCACTTCCACGGTGGGATTGCCGCGGGAATCAAGTATTTCACGCGCTTCGACGTATTCGATTACACTCATGGGGATTCTCCTTGGAAAAGAAGGATATGGATAAAATGGTAGCGTTTGGAAGGCTTCGAGTCAAGGTTTAGGCGCGGCACCCGCGGAAGTGCCAGCGATTTTGGCGAGCGCGCTCACCTGATCGCGAAGCTCGCCGGAGGTGAAAAGCTTTAAGATTCCGGCTACGCCGGCTGCGGGATTGCGCAGGCCGGAAGTGGTCCATACGCGGATGTACGTGTATTCCTTGCCGCCCACGATGACGGGAGCGAAATACCAGGAGCTGTCGGAAGCGTACAGCTTGCCGTCGTGGCTTTTTACGAGCCTGGAGCGCACGCCGATAGCCCCGCCGGGGAACCTGTCGAGCTGCGTTTCGACGTCCAGCCTGTACCCCATGGAAATACCCAGGAAATCGATCCCGAGATCTTCGTAGGCGAGCCAGCGACCATCGCCTGATTCGAGTACGCGCACTTCCTTCACGCGAGGCGATATGGCCTTGAGATTGGGATAATCGACCGCGACCGCCGCGGCGGCTTCGAGCGGAACCGCAAACACGCCATGCGCTTCACCCGTACCGAAAACGCGGTTTTCGCCCGAGGCTTCGTCTTTGGACTTGATCGCGTCGACCGCGAATGATTCGGTCCTGTTTATGAGAGCGGCCAATTTGTCGGGTGCGGCGGCGACGCCGTAACGGACTTTCCAGCCGGAGTATCCTTCGAGAGTTCCCTGCCCCGGCGCGGAAGGGCCGGGAGTCGCCGCCGCGAAAGCGACGGTCAGAGACAACAGAATGATGGAGAACCGGAGACGCGCACTCATCCGCCCGCGCCCACCGCATCGAGAATCCGCTGCAGCCCGTCGGCCGTATAATATTCGACCGTCACCGTGCCGTGCTCCATGTCACCATGGATGTCGACCTTGGTGCCGAAGGCTTCGATGAGCCTGTCCCTGAGGGCGCGGAGTTCCGGATCCTGCGGGTCCGCAGAATCGGAAGCCTTCTTCGCGGCTCTGGACGCCGCGCGGGACGAGTCGCCCGAGCCGCCCTGCGCGTGCGCTTCCGCCTGCCGCACCGACAGCCCTTCATCTAGGATGCGCCTGAACAGCCGCGCGCGGGCGCCAGAGTCCTGCACGGACAGCAGGCTGCGGGCGTGGCCCGCGCTGATGGTTCCGTCGCGCAGGGCGGCGAGCATGTCCTCGGGAAGTTTGAGCAGGCGCAGGGCGTTGGCTACGGTCGAACGGTTTTTGCCCACCGCCTCGGCCACCTGATCCTGCGTCGCCCCGGAAAGTTCCATGAGGCTGTGGTAGGCCCGCGCTTCTTCGAGAGGATTCAGATCCTCCCGCTGGATATTTTCGATCAGCGATATTTCAAGACGCTTGTCGGAGGACAGCCGGCGCACTATGACCGGCACCGTATCGAGCCCGGCGCGCATGGCGGCGCGCCAGCGGCGCTCGCCGGCCACGATGATATAACCGTCCGAGCCGTCTTCTTCGGCGATGATGGGCTGAAGCAGCCCATGCCTCGCGATCGATGAAGCCAGATCGTCCAGCGAGGCTTCCGTAAAGGTTTTGCGCGGCTGATCGGGATTGGGTTTGAGTCTGGCGAGTTCGAGTTCGACGACAAGCGGCGCCGCGGCGCCGGAATTTGCGGCGGCGTCATAATAGGGTTTCGAGTCGGGGATCAGGGCCCCCAAGCCCCTTCCGAGTCCGAATTTAGCCACGTTCAAGCAACTCCCGGGCCAGAGCTTCGTAGCTTCTGGTTCCTATACAGGCAGGATCGTAGAGATTGACCGGCAGACCGTGCGAAGGCGCTTCCGAAAGTCGCACGTTGCGGGGCACGATGGTGCGGAATACGCGGTCCTTGAAGTATTCGGTAACCTGGCGCACCACTTCCTGCGAAAGGCGGGTGCGGCCGTCGTACATGGTCAGAAGGATGCCTCCGACCTTGAGGCTCGGGTTCATGCTTTTCTGCACGAGGCCCACCGTCTGGAGGATGAGCGAGAGGCCTTCCAGGGCGAAATACTCGCACTGCAGGGGGATCACCACTTCGCTCGCGGCGTTGAGGCCGTTCAGAGTGAGCACGCCGAGCGAGGGGGGGCAATCGATCAGGATGAATTCGTAGCGGTCCTCGATCGTGGCGAGAGCCCGCTTGAGGTAATCGTTGCGATCGGGCTTGTCGACCAGTTCCACCGTCGCTCCCGACAGATCGATGGACGAGGGAGCCAGGTCGAGATGGGGCACCCTGGTGGCCACAATGACTTCGCTCAGGGTGGCGAGGCCGGAGAGTACCTGATAGACGCCGCGCGCCCCGGTCTGCCCTCCGATGCCGGACGTAAGGTTTCCCTGCGGATCGAAGTCCACGAGGAGGGTTTTATGGCCCAAAGCGGCAAGCGCGGCGCCTATGTTTATGGCACTGGTGGTTTTGCCGACTCCGCCCTTCTGGTTTACGAACACGATGATGCGCGCCATCGAGACCCCTTCCATCCTCTCGTCCACATTCTAGCATGGATTCGAAGTGCGGACCAATATGCCGGACACGCATTCGGGGCGGATTCCCGGGCGGAAAAACGCCTTCGAACCGCGGGAACTTGACCCTTGCAGTCCGCCGTTGCTAGACTTGATGCATAAGGAGATATATATGCTGCTTGAACGTGTCCAGACCGCCATACAGGATGTCCGCCCCTCGCTCCAGGCCGACGGCGGCGACATCGAACTCGTATCCGTCACCGAAGACGGCACCGTCAACGTACGCCTCACCGGCGCCTGCGGTTCCTGTCCCATGTCGACCATGACCCTGAAGATGGGCGTCGAAGCCTATCTCAAGAAAGTCATTCCCGAAGTGAAGGAAATCGTCCAGGTCGCCTGAC
>JBDKUJ010000063.1:0-5692 GCA_039679665.1 Rectinema sp.
TCTGTCCGCAAACCTCATCCAAGCAACCCCTGTTCCTTTATTTTGTTGCAGCCAGATAGTGCGCAAGCCCGAAACCGGCATTCACGGCGAAGGCGGCGCAGGCCGCGAGGCTCAATCCCATCCCCGCCCCGCTCCAATAATACGATCCGGCGAAGGACGCATTCCTACTGTATGCTTCAGTATATAAGTTAAAGTTTCCAATCGCAAGAACTGCCAACGGAATGCTCACGGCGAGCATTCCCAAGTCCGTACGGAAACGATTCTGGATTTCCGGAAATTCGCCCGAGTTTTTCCATACGGGCAGCGCTATGCCTTTCTCCGGCGTTGCGGGCGCAACGGGCGCAACCGCCATTTGCGCTCCTGTTTGCGTGCCCGCTTGTGCGCCTGTTTGCGCGACGGGTCGCGAAATCGGGCGCCCGGCCAGCCATGACAGAAGCTCCGCTGAAATCGCCTGGACTGAAGGACGCGGATCCGCATAGGGAAACGAGCCCTTCCACGCAAAGGGCACTATCGAAGCGTCCGCGGCGAAACCGCGAAGTTCGAGTGAGAGCGCGGCTCCTTCGCGCGCATAGCGCCCCGTTATGAGAAAGTCCATACCGCCCAAATCCGCCACCACCGGGATCGTAGAAAATGCGGCCGATTCCAGGAAATGCCCGTCCGCATAGCCTTTCCAGAACGAAAGTGGCCGGAATCCTGAATCTCCCGCCAGCCGGTCGGGGAGCGGCCTCAGCGATTCCGCGATCAGGCGCGGCAAAAGGATACCCATGTTCGAAGAATCGGGGTCGTCGCCGGTTTGGGCCGGGTCCGGCAGGAATCGCGCCAGGCCGACCACCAGAGCGGGGCCCGCGGCCACAGAGGATACCGCGGCCTTGCCGTCATCGGCTTTTCCGCCGATGCCCGCCTCCTCCTGGCCGAATGCCGTCAGACCGGCGGCGAGAAACGCCGCGACCAGGGCTATCCTCGCAAAATACTCAGGCCGCAAGGGCGACCGGAGTATTTTGCGGGAATCAGAGGTCTTCGTCGTCCGCATCGGCGGCCACCGTCCCGCCTTTCCATTTGAAGCGCAGCCAGGATTCGATAAAGGGGTCTATATCGCCATCCATGACGGACTGGACATTCCCCACGAAGAACTTGTTCCTGTGGTCCTTGACCATCGTATAGGGCTGGAACACGTAGGATCTGATCTGGGAGCCCCAGGCGATTTCCTTTTTTTCGGCGGAGAACTTGGCGTTCTCCTTTTCCTTTTCGATGCGGTAATGCTCATACAGGCGCGACTTGAGGACGCTCATGGCGACGTCCTTGTTCTTGTACTGGCTCCGCTCGTTCTGGCAGGTAACGACGATGCCGGTGGCAAGGTGCGTGATCCGCACCGCCGAATCGGTCTTGTTGACTTTCTGGCCGCCCGCGCCGCCCGAACGGTAGGTATCGATCCTGATGTCTTCGGGCCGGATTTCCACTTCGATCGAGTCGTCGAGCACCGGAATGACGTACACGGAAGCGAACGAGGTATGGCGCCGCGCGTTGGCATCGAAGGGCGATATCCGCACGAGCCTGTGGACGCCGCTTTCGCCGCGGAGGTACCCGTAGGCGAAAGCGCCGGAAAACTGCACCGTGGCGGATTTGATGCCGCCCTCGGCTTCGAGGAGGTCTATCGTTTCGGTCTTGAAGCCCCGCCGCTCCGCCCATCGCAGATACATCCGCAAAAGCATCGATGCCCAATCGCAGGCTTCCGTGCCGCCCGAGCCCGCATGGATCGAGAGAAAGGCATCGTTCCTGTCCGCTTCTCCCGAGAGGAGCTCAAGTACGATGGCTTTGTCGAACCTGGCCTTGATGCCGTCGAAGGTGGCGCGAAGATCGTCCTCCATGGAGGCCTGGCCTTCTTCGCGCGCCATTTCGAAGATTTCCGCGAGCGCTTCCACGTCGGACTTGAGCGCCGCCCACGTGTCTATGCGTTCCCGGACCAGCTTTATGTCGGAAAAAATCTTGCCGGCCCTGGATGAATCATTCCAGAAATCCGGGGCGGCCGTGAGGGCTTCTTTTTCTTTTATACGAGTTTCGAGGGTGTCGGCGTCAAAGACGCCCCCAGATATCGAGGATTTCGGTACGAAGATCGGAAATCGGATTGGCAAGATCGACGAGCATGTACTACTCCATGGGCGGAAAACCGCCTTGACTGCGTGCGGCAATGGTATCCCGGATCGCCGGGACGGGTCAATCGAAGGGACTTGAGCCCTAATTATTCAACCGAAACGATATACGGTTTCGTGTTTCCAGACCGCGCCGGGATCCAGAATGCAATTCGGAAAGTCGGGCCTGTTGGGGGAATCCGGATAGAACTGCGTTTCAAGGCAGAATCCCGAATGCCTGTCGTACAGCGAGCCGCGTTTGCCGGCGCAGGCCTGCAGATTGTTGCCGGTGTAGAACTGCACCGCGGGCAACGTCGTCGATACGCGCATCCTGCGGCCCGAACGGGGTTCGAACACTTCGGCGAACTCCACGAGTCCTTCCGCCGCACGGTCGATCACATAACAGTGATCGTAACCGTCAAGCTGCGCGCTCAAGTCCCGGCCGATCGGTTTGGCGATCCTGAAATCGAAGGGACCGCCGTCGACCGCCGCAGGCGGGCCGACCGGAATCTGCACTGCGTTCACCGGAAGATAGCGGGAACAGGAAAGCCGCGCTTCGTGTCCGAGCACCGTGCCGCGGCCTTCGCCGGCCAGGTTGAAGTATGCGTGGTTCGTCAAGTTCACGGGGCAGCGACTGTCCGTTTTTGCCGTGTACCCGAGTGACAGGGCTCCGGAAGCATCCAGACTGTAGCGCACGACGACGTCCACAGTGCCGGGATAGCCCTCCTCCCCGCTTGGGCTTCTGCGCGAAAACACTATCGACGGCCCGGAATCGGACCCCGCCTGGTCCGCTTTCCATATCTGCCTGTCAAAGCCTTTCAAGCCGCCGTGCAGGGAGTTGGGGCCGTCGTTGGCGTCGAGCACATAGGTTTTGCCGTCCAGAGCGAAACGGGCATCCGCAATCCTGTTCGCGAAGCGGCCTACAGTGACACCGAAATAGGGATGCCTGCCCGAGTATCCGGACAGTGTCGAGAATCCCAGAAGAACGTCTTCCCTGACGCCCCGGCGGTCGGGCACGAGGAGCGAAACGAGGATGGCGCCATAATCGGTGACGCAAGCCTGGAATTCACCCGCGCGCAGGATATAGAGCGAGATATCCTCGCCCGACGACAGGACGCCGAATGCTTTTTTCTCGATGGACACGGTTCTATCCTTTCGCGGCTCTCGAAGGCAGCCGTCGGTACGCTTCCACTATTGTCGCCGCGACACCCGAGGCATCCCAGCGTTCGGTATCGACGACAAGATGGGCTCTGGAAAGATCATCCGTGTCGATTCCGTAGATTTCCATATACCGGCCGCGGTCGCGCGTGTCGCGTCCGGCCGTGAAGTGCGCGATCTCCGCAAGGTCGCCGCCTTCGCGGGCATGGATCCGCCTCGCCCTGGCTTCGGGCCCCGCCTTCAGGTAGATGCGCAGATCGGCTTCCGGCACGAGCCACATGGCAAGGCGGGAACCTATGACGCAATCGCCTTCGGAAGCGAGCTCCACCTGTCTGTGATCCAGGAGGCGGTCCCAGGAGGGGTCGTTCTGGGCCCGGTCGAGGACTTCCGCGAGGGACAGCCCTTTTTCTTCGGCAAGGGCGCGGAAAGTGTAATTGATGAGCCTCAAGCCGAGGGTTTCCGCCACAATGCGCGACACCGTGCTGTTACCGCAGCCCGACTTTCCGGATACGGCGATGATTCGTCCTGCCATGTCTGGTTTCACTCCACGTTGCGCAGCTGTTCGCGCAGGTTTTCAAGGGCGTCTTTCATCTCTACGACCGCGCGGGCGATCGGGATGAGCATGTTTTTGGATCCTATCGTATTCACTTCGCGGTTCATTTCCTGGCAGAGGAAGTCCAGTTTCTTGGCGGGAGCCTCTTCGCGATCCGCAATGTCCCTGAACGCGGCGAGGTGCGCCCCCAGGCGCGCAGTCTCTTCGTTTATGCCGAACTTGACGAGCAGCACCGCCACTTCGGAGAGGATGCGGTTTTCGTCCCGTATTTGCGGAACGAGTTCGGCGAAACGTGTCTCGAATTGGCTTCGCAGGTTTTTTTCGATTTCAGGCACACTGCGCAGGACCTCGGCCAGCCCGGTCTCGACCCGGCTGAGCTCCTTGTATAGATCGGTCGCCGTGGCCGCGCCCTCCCTGAGGCGGGACTCGTCGAATTCGGCGAAGCAGACTCCGAGTTCCCTTTCAAGAAGTTGCCACAACAGGTCCTCGTCGAATTCCTTTTCAAAACTCAAAACGCCTTCGAAGGATGCCACCTGCGAAAGCTTCGGCTCTTCGCCCAGACCGCAGGCTTGCGATATTCGGCGCAGCGTGTCGACTACGGCCTGCGCCGCGCCAAGGTCGGCATACACCGAAACCGGGCGCTCGAAGCGCCTCACTTTGAGGGTGAGTTCGACCTTGCCGCGATTCATGCGTTCGCCCAGGTAGCGGCGAAGATGCGGTTCGAAGCGCGAAAACTGCTGCGGCAGGGAGAGATAGAGATCAAGGTAGCGATTGTTGTAGGACTTCAGTTCCATGGAACCCGAAACGCCCTCGAACGAAAAATCGCGATGGGAAAATCCCGTCATCGAACGCATCATTTTTTTGTTTCCTTGGCCGCGAACCGGTCCAGAAGCGTTTTGCCCAGCTTCCAGTTGTCGCCGGCTCCCATGGTCAGAAAGAGATCGCCCGGCGCAAGAAGGCCTGACAGTGCGCCGGCCGCGTCTTCCGGCTCTTCTGTATAGAGCGCAAAACCGTAGGGTTTACGCGATTTCAAACCGTGCACCGCACCCCCGCCTATCGCACCCACGCCTATCGCATTCTCGATCACCGTATCCTCGCCCGCCGCGCCGGTTTCGACAAGCTCGGGGTGAGCGGCCAGCGCTTTGCGGTACAACGTGCGACCGTCGAGACCGGGCAAGGGTTCTTCCCTCGCGGATGCGTATATCTTGTGGAGCACGAGCGCATCGGCGCCGGCCAGAGCGGCAGCGAATTCGCCCAGGAGCGCCGCGGTGCGGGAATAGGTATGCGACATGAAATCGACGACAAGGCGTCTGCCCGGATGGAAGGCCTTGATTCCCCCGATCGTGGCGGCGATGGCGGTCGGATGGTGCGCATAGTCATCCATGAAAAGAATGCCGCCTGATTCGCCCACGATTTCGCTGCGACGCCTCGATCCGCGGAATTCCGCAAGCGAAACCCTGGCGGCTTCCCATTCCGGTCCGAGGAGCGGGGCCCCTCCCCTGTCGCTGGAAACGATAGCCGCGACCAGGGCGAGGGCTCCCGCGGCATCCAGAACCAGATGCTTCCCGGGAACTTTCAAAGCGAATTCGCCGGGAGCCCCGGAAAGCGTAAAACGGGTTTCCCCTACTCCTGTCGAGAAGTTTTCGATCCTCCAGGGGCCTTCGGCATCAAAACCATACGGAATTGCGCGGATATCGCTTCTGAGGGCACTACAGCGCCGGGCCGCTTCGGAGGCACCCTGGTCGTCCGCGCAATAGATGAGCTCTCCGCCGGGAGGAAGGGAAAGACAGTATTCGACGAAAGCCTCCATGATGTCGGCGAGTGTCGGATAATAATCCTGGTGATCGCTTTCGAC
>JBDKUJ010000064.1:0-9119 GCA_039679665.1 Rectinema sp.
GGGTTGATCGACGCGTGTATGCGCTTCATTTCGGCGAGGCGGGGTTCGCTTCTGTTCGTCACGACAATGCGCGCCGGCCATGCTTCGCGCCGTTTCTGCTTCATGATGTAGGTGCTCAAGGCGAGCGACGAGCCTCCCGCGCCGAGCAGGCAGAGTTCGGCGCCCGTGTCGCGCCAGTGGTTTTCCGGTACGAATGCCTCCATCGAGAGTCCGCTCGTGATGGGGTCCTTTGCGTGACCGCGGAGCGCGGAGCCGCGTTTGGAGATGCTCGAAATCTCGCCCAACAGCTCTGCATAGGGGTCGAGATAGTCGAACATGGACTTCGTCGCGTTCAGGAGGTCGATTTTATGCGTGGTTACGAGTGCGCCGACCGAACCTGGGTCGTTCTTGATGAAGCGTACGACCTCCCTGTAGACGGCCGCATCGTCGTGATGTTTGCAATCGATGCCTTTGATCGGGGTGTCGCCCAGGCCCAGGTATTCCGCCCATTTCGGAAACACTTTCATGATGGACGATTTCTCCGTCGTTACGCCGATGAAGTAGAAAGTCGGCCTGTCTGCCGGTACGAGTTCCGAAACCGTCATCGCTGTTCCTCCGGTGCGCCGGGGAAATCGCCCAGCAGGTTGAGAAGGCGTTCGTATCGTTCAGACCGGCGCCTGTAGTATTCCAGGTTTTCATGCGAGGGGAATGTCTCTTCGTCTATTCTTGCCCAGGCGCACGCGATGTCGGCTACGTTTTCGGCGAGGCCGGCCGCCGCGGCCGCGACCATGGCGGCCCCTGTGGGCGCTCCGCCGGAGCCGCGCATGGTGCGGATGGGGAGTCCCAGGGCATCGGCCTTTATCGCGTTCCACGCAGCGTTTCCCGAACCGCCCCCCGTCGCGCGCACTTCCTCCATGGCTACGCCGGGATGGAGGGCCGCAGCCGCCTTGAGGTAGAGCGAATATTCCAGCGCCACGCTTTCGAGTATCGCCCTGTACATGTGGCCCAAGCCGTGGGATCGCATGAGCCCCGCCCAGGCCCCCCGCATTCCGGGCTCGGCCGGCATGACCCGGCCTTCCATATGGGGCAGGAACCAGGGATCGTCGTCGAGTCTGGGAAGGTCGGAGGCCAGCGCATTGAGCGTTTCAAAGTCCATTTTCGCGATCTGCTCCGAAAACCAGATCAGGTCCATGCCCCCGCCGTTCACGTATGCGTAAGGGTGCCAGAGGCCGGGCACGGCGGAGCGTCCGCAGCCCATCATTCCCGAGATGGTGTCGGGCGCGAAAGCGCCCACCGTCGCGGCGAAGACTGAAGCGGTGCCGGCGACATCGACGCAGATGCCTTCGGCGACCGCGCCGCAGGACAGGAAGGAGGCGGCGGTGTCGCCCAGGCCTGCCGCGACGGGCGTGCCTTCGGCGAGTCCGCATGCCGCCGCGTGCGCGGCGCTTACGCCGCCTACGATGTCGGCCGGCCGGACGATTCGGGGAAATATTGAAGGGGGCACACCGAATTCCGCGCACAGGTCCGGGTTCCAGCGGCCGGCCGCGTTGTCGGCGAATCCGGAAAAGTGGAGATAGGTATCATCGATGAAAGCGTCGTCACCCGAAAGGCCGCAGAGCCGCATCGCGGCATAGCCGCCGGGTTGCACGAAAGCACGGACGCGTTTCCAGATTTCCGGCCTCTCGGCCTTCCAGTACAGGATTTTCGGGCCGTGGTTGAAGCTCGGCACATTGCCTGTGCTCTTCAGTATGGCGTCTCCTGCCTGGTCGCGCATCTGCGCGATGTAGGGAGCGCATCTTGTGTCGAGCCAGGAATCGTAGGGAGTGACTGCGATTCCATCGCCGCCCACGCCGATGACACCGGCCATCTGGCCGTCGATCGCGACGCAAGCCACGCGCGCGCGTTCGATACCCGATTTTTCCATGCATGCCCGTATGACGGAGAGAAGCGAAGCGAACTGGCGTTCGGGGTCTTCTTCCACCATGCCTGCGCCCGGCCTGATCAGGTTCGAAGGTTCGAACGCTTCGGCCAGACATTCGCCGCCGTGCGAATGCAGAGCGGCTTTGGTTCCCTGTGTGCCGATGTCGACCCCAATGATGCAATCGGCGGTCATAGCGTCACTCCCGGTCGAAGACGAAGCCGGTTTTGAGACCTACGCCTTTCGCGGCGTCGTCGAAAGCCTTGGCGGCGTCGTCGAGTCCGTATTCGGCGGTGATCACTCCGCGTACGTCGACCAGGCCGAGGCGGATCAGCTCCAGGCACTTTCGGTACTGCCCCAGGCTCTGCCTGCTCGTCCCGGTGACTGTGATCTGCCGGTAATGTATGACGTTCGTGTTGAGGGGGACGATCTCCCTGTCCTTCGGAAGGCCGCCGAAGAAAATCACCCTGCCGTTTACGGCGGGAAGTTCGAAGGCCAGCTGCTGGGTCGCGGGGGCGGAAGCGGCGGTGACGACGACATTGGCTCCGCGGCCACGGGTCAGGGCCATGATCTTGCCTTTGGCGTTTTCCCCGTTCACGGTTTCGAAGAAGGGATCTTCTTTCCTGCATGCCGCGAGGCGCGCTTCGTTCATGTCGTTGATGATCACCATGCCGGCGCCCGCCGCCCTGTAGAGCTTGGCGTGGAGGAGGCCGATCGGTCCCGCTCCTATCACCACGACCGTTTCGCCGGGCTGGAGCCGGGAGCGCTCGAACGAGTTGTAGACGCAGGAAAAAGGCTCGGCGAGGGCGGCGTGCGCAAAGGAGAGATCGTCGCCGATCGGGCACACATTGCCTTGCGCGACGGCTTGGGCGGGGATTCTCACGTATTCGGCGAAACCGCCGTCGATGTGGATGCCCAAGGCCTGGAGGTCGACGCAGTTCTGGGTCTGGCCCGCGACGCACCAGTCGCAGACGCCGCATCCGTAATTCGGTGCGACCGCGACACGCATGCCTTCGCGGTATCCTGTGACTCTGGAGCCGACAGCGGCGACCGTCCCGGCGAATTCATGGCCGAGGGTTATCGGCAGGATGGAGTTGCCGTTCCTGTGCATCCTGACGTCGGTTCCGCAGATCATCGCGGCGCCGGTCTTGACGAGAATCTCGGAATCGCCGATTTCCGGCACCGGAACCGATACGACCCGCAAGTCGTCCTGACCGAATAGCCTGACTGCCTTCATCATGGTGCGTCCTTTCCTTTTTACAGCTTGACCGGAACGCCGGTTCGAATCGAAGCGTTGCCGGCATTGACGGCCCGGACCGCCATGAGCCCATCGCGTCCGCTCACGCGCGGCGCCGAATCGTCCAGAATGCACCGCACGAAAGCGCGGTCTTCGTCTATGTACGCCTGGGTGAAAAGGGTGCGCCAACTCTTTACGGCGGGTTTGCCGATTCCCGATCCGTTCGCGCAGACTGTCACGGTGCCGTCTTCGAGCGAGCCCACGAACACGACACCCTTCGTGCCGAGGACTTCCAGTCTCGCGTCGTAGCCGTAGCCGACCGAGACGGCGCCGTCGATGCAGCCCTGCATGCCGTTCGCGAACCTCACCGTCATGACCACGTTGTCGTAGAAGTCGGGGAATTCCGCCCTGGCTTCGGGGCAGCGGTAATTGCCCGCGACGGCGTACACTTCGGAAAAATCCGAACCCGAAAACCAGCGCAAGGTATCGATGTCGTGGCTATTCACTTCGGCGAGGGGCCCGTTGGACTTGTCGATATCGTACATCCACGGCTGTGGGACGCTCGGCCCCCGCGTGAGGGACTTGATGAGGACGGGCTCGCCGATCACGCCGGAATCCACGGCTTCTTTCGCGGCGACAAAATTACGGTCGAAACGGCGCATGAAGCCTATCTGGAGCTTGATTCCCGCTTTCGCGCAGGCGGCATCCATGTCGGCGCACTCGTCCGCGGTCATCGCCATGGGTTTTTCGCAGAGTACGTGACACTTCGCGGCGGCGGCGGCCAGGACAATTTCCTTATGGTACACGGTCGGCGTAACTACGACGACCGCATCGATGTCGGGATCTTCAACCGCGTCGCGATAATCGGCGTATGATTTTTCGATGCCGAGTTCGGCAAGCGCCGCCTCGCGCGCATTCTTGACGGGATCGACTACGGCGACGAGACGGGCACCGTCGATCCCCGCGGCATAGTTTCGGGCGTGGATCATTCCGGCGCGCCCGGAGCCGATTATCGCTATTCCTATTCCTTTTATTCCTTTTGTCGACATCAATTTCCCCTTGCGGATTCTGCCGGAATGATATACGGATTATTATCATTTGTCAATATTTATTGTCGAACGTTATCGTTTTGTTGTCGTTTGGCGTCTCGGGCTGGAAAATCCGAAAGGCTTTCGGCCTCGGGGCGGAGACGGTATAGTCGCTGCATCATGCTGAGTTCCGACAAGGGTATTTATCTCGCTGTCTGCCTCAATCCCGTGATCCAGAAAACCTTTGTGGTCGACGGACTGGCCAAAGGCGAGGTCAACCGCAGTTCCGAGTATCGCGTCGACGTGGCGGGCAAGGGCGTGTGCTGCGCGCGCGTCCTCGGACAGGCTGGCTACAGGGCGCTCCACCTGACCCAATTGGGCGGTCCTACCCGCGACTGGTTCATGTCGATGTGCGCCGCGGACGGCGTCGAACTTCGCTGGGTCGAGTCGGGCTCGGACATCCGCTTCTGCACGACTGTCATCGACCGGCGCGATGGCACCGCCACGGAACTCGTAGAGGAGGCGCGAGCCGTCGATGCGGGGACGGGGGATCGCGTTCTGGCGGAATTCGCGCGCATCCTTCCCGAAGTGTCCACCGTCATGCTGTCGGGGACGAAGGCCGCGGGTTTTCCTCCCGGCATCATGCCGAAAATGGCGGCGATGGCCGCGACCGCGGGCAAGCGGATATTCCTCGACATAAAAGGCAGGGACCTGCTGGACAGTCTCCCCGCGAAACCGCTCGTAGTGAAGCCGAACCTGGAGGAGCTTTTCCAGACCTATCCTTCCGCGAAGGGCGTTCCTGAGGTCCACCCGGACGAAGGCGCGGCGGTCTGCGCAACCGGGAGCGTTGGTGCAACCGAGAGTACCGCCGAGAGCGCGGCCCGCGAAATAGTGACCAGAGTGGGGCGGGAATATTTTTCGCGGTGGGGCAGTTTTCTCGTCGTCACCCGCGGCGCGCGTCCGACCCTCTACTGGGACGGCATGAAGCTTCGCGAATGCCCCGTACTTTCCGTCGAAGTGCGAAATCCCATAGGTTCGGGCGATTCGTTCAATGTCGGCGTCGCGACCGCGCTCGGCTCAGGCGCGACCATCGCCGAAGCGGTAGCGGAAGGAACCCGCCTGGGCGCCCTGAACGCCGCGAATCTGAAACCGGGCTCGATACTCCCCGATCGCCCACGCCGGGCAGATCCCGCCTGAGCCTGTCGCCTCCGTCCGCGGGGTTAGTGGCCCGATCAGATTTCCGGCGCGTGCGCCAGCAGGTACTCCTCGGCTTCCTTGCTCCACAGACCGTTGTGGCGGGCGCAGATGCGCGCCAGTTCGGCGTAGAAAGGCTCGGTCGCGCCGCGCGCGGTGAAATCGGCTATCGCGACCAGGTCGAGTTTTTTGTGCGTGTAGATGAGTTTCTTCCCGCCGGGAATCCTGTCGAGTCTGATCGTGGTGTCGGGCACCGCGTTGAGACCGCCGACGTGCGTAATCATGACTTCGGGCTTGAGTGCTCCCGATGCCATCATCGCGAGCGATTCCTTGATGTCGTCGGTGTTGCCGCCGGAAGTCCCCACGATATGGTGCGACGCGTAATGCACATCGTAGAAATTGAACTGGGCCGAAAAGGCCGTGTCCGTGGGGCCCGCGAAGAAATTGAGACAGCCGTCCTGCCCGAGGAGGCGATCTGCCATTTCGACGAGGGGGCGTACGGGCGCGAATACGAATACGTCGTCGTAGAGTTTTCCTGCGTTGAGCGATTTCAGATGCGCGATCGGGTCCGCGATGTCTTTGGTATTCACGTAGATCAGCGTTACGCCTGAGCGCGCGGCTTCCGCGACCGTGATGAGAGAGGCGGCGCGGTCGAGGCGGGCCTGGTCGATATCGGTGGCCACGACGAGGCCGGGCTTGCGGGGCGCGTGGATCGCGTAATCTATGGCGCCCAGGCCCATCGGTCCGACCGAAGCCAGAAGCGCGAGCGAGCCGCCTTCGACGATTCCCATTTCATGCGCGTAAGATCCCGGTTTCGTGTGGTACTGGGCGTGATAGGCGCCCACGATGCACGACACGGGTTCGGACAGCGAACCCATGAAAAAGGCGTCCGCGTCGTAATCGAGAAGGCAGTCCATTTCCATGACTTCGTTCGGGATCACGATGAAGGTGGCGTCGCCGCCGATCCATTGATAGGAATAGCCGGGCGCCCAGAGCGTCCCCTGATAATTGAGGGCCGGCTGGATGGCGAATTTCATTCCGGGGGCGAATTTGCGCGCCCATTTCGCGCCCACGCGCACGATCCTGCCGCAGAATTCGTGGCCGATCATCACGGGATTTTCGGCGAGGGGCTTGCGCACGCGCTTGTGACCGTCGCCCTGCATGGCGAGCTTGTGGCTGGACATGCAGATGGAATCGGACACGACTTCGGCGAGGATTTCGTCCTCGCCGATTTCGGGAAGCTCCAGTTCCTCGAGTCTGAGATCGTCGATACCGTGCAAACGTACAGCCTTCGTTTTCATGTTTCCTCACTTGTTGCGGCATCGGAGCGCCGCGCATGCGCATCGTCCCGGTTTTTCGACGCGAGGTCGAGCCAGGTCCGGCGATAGGCGTCGAATGCCCCGAGCCCTTCCATGGGTACGACGGGGATCTTTTCGATTTCGAACCGGTCGGCCAGGGCGTCGGGACTGCAGCCTTCGACGGCCGCGATCGCGGTCATGGCCGCGCCGAAGGATGTGGCTTCCGCCATATCGGTCAAATATACGGAATTTTCGGGCAGGGCGGCGGCGAGAATGCGGTTGTAGTCGGAATTGGCGCGGAATCCGCCCTCGGTGCAGAGCGCCGCGCCCGGGCGCAGGCCCGCTCTTTCCAGCGCCACGAGGGTCTGTATGGCAAGCGAAAGGTCGAGCGCCGCCATGGCCTTGTCGGGATTGCGCATGAATCCGGGGACGGTCTTCCCCGAATTCATGGAATTCATATCCGCGAACGCGTATTCCCTGCCGTCTTCGACGGCGCGCGCCCTCGAGCCGGGGAATTGTCCCGATCCGGGCACGAGTTCGGGGAGAATGAAAGCGCTCCGCTCCGACAGGATCGGCGGATACGCGTCGTCGCCGGGGTCTTCGCAAAGTGCGGCACTCTTTGCGAAAATTCCGGCGGCGTTCCCGGCGATGAGTTTCGACCAGGCCTCGTATTCGAGTCCCCCGGTGAAAATAGCCGTTTTCACGGGCTTGTTGTACGCCGAGCGGTTGAAGAAAACGACTTTGCCCAATTCTTCGGGAGCGAATCCGTAGTGCTCCTGCGGATGCATGAGGACGCACCAGGAACCCGTCGAATTCAGGACGAAATCATCCCGGGGATATTTGACCAGGTAGGGCAGGAGCGAAGCGTTGGAATCGTGTATGCCCATCGTGACGAGCGTATCGGCGGACAGTCCCGTTCTCCGCGCGATTCGTTGCGTTATGCGACCCAATACGGACCATGAGTCGCGCAGTTTCGGGGGGAGTTTGTCCGCGACGCCGAGACGCTCCGCCACGGACGAATAGTGTTCCTTCGTCCAGTCCCACAGGTAGGTGTGACAGCCGATATACGTGCCTTCGGCGCCTGCGTTGCCCGTGAAGCGCATGCCCCAGTATTGAGGGTAAGGCAGCACGATTTCGGCGCGGGCGAATTTCCCGGGAAATTTTTCGCGAAGGAAGAACAGGCCCTTCGCGGGGTTGATGAGCGAGGCGAGATCCGGCGTGCCGGTGACCGCCTGCAGCGCCTCGGGCGCGCCGACTTCACCGTAGAAGCGGTCATGGAAACCGGTATCGGGTTCGTGGGTGTAATAGATGCAGGGCGCGACCGGATTTCCGGACGAGTCGGTGCATACCATCGTCGCGCCGTGCGTGCTCACCGCGATGGCGCGAATGTCGAACCGCCTTGCGGCGTCGGCGAGCGAATCGAGGAACCATTCTTCCATCGCGGCCAGGTCGTGGGTTTCGATTCCTCCTGCGCGCAGCGGTTCGAACACGCGCCGCACGGTGGAAATGGGTTTCAGATCGAGGTCGTATAGGGCTACTTTCTTGTTGGTCATGCCGATGTCGATGACGGCGACGGCGCGCTCCATGGTTCCTCCGCGTTATGCGATCCGCTGGCCGTTTCCGGCCCGGCGTGGTCAGTTCAGCATCACCTGGCCGCCCGTGACGGGCAGAGCCTGGCCGGTCTCATATTCCTGTTCGACGAGGTAATACAGCGCCCGCATCACGTCGGGTCCTTCGCAGCCTCTTTGCATGGGAACTTTCGCTTCGTAGAACGCGCGGACGTCGGCTACGTTTTTCGCGCCCGGAACTTTGCCGGAACGCAGATATTGCACGAAAAGCCCCTTTTCGGGATCGGACCAGAGCGGACCGTCCAGAAAATTGCCGGGGCAGATCGCGTTGACTTTGATGCCGTATTCGATGAGTTCGAGGGCGAAGCTCTGCACGAGCCCGATGCCGCCGAATTTCGAGCCGGCATAGGCCGCGTTTTTGTTCGAGCCCTGGAGGCCCGATTTGGAATTGATCTGCACGATGTCGGTTTTCCAGTCTGGCGCGGTACGGTTTTGCCTGCGCATCAAAAGGGCGGCATTCTTCGTGATGTTGAAAAATCCGACGTAGTTGACGTCGGTGACGAACTTGAACGACGCGGCGTCCTGTTCGAGAACCGATCCGGCCTTGAGGACGCCTGCGTTGGACACAACGAGATCCACGCCGCCTGTGGCCCTTGCGGCGACGGCGAACATGGCGGCGACGGATTCGGGATCGGCTACGTCCACTTTGACGGGGAAAGCTATGCGCGGACCGTACAGAGCTTCGAGTTCGGCGGCGAGTTTCGCGGCGCCCGCGAGGTTGAGGTCGGCGATGACGACGATGGCGCCCGATGCGGCGAGGCCGCGGACGATTTCCTCGCCGAACCCCTGGGCTCCGCCCGTGACGAGAGCTATGCGCCCTTCGACTACGCGGCCGCG
>JBDKUJ010000065.1:0-10229 GCA_039679665.1 Rectinema sp.
GCCGACCCGACGGAGCGAAAGACGAATGCTCGTTTCAGTAGTCCTGCCCGCCTGCGACGAGGCGGAGAATATTCCGGAAATGACCGCCCGACTCTCCGCCGTCCTGCGGACAAAGGGTGACTACGAGCTCATTTTCGTCGACGACGGAAGCCGCGACGCGAGTCTTCCTCTTCTGCGCTCCATGTCGGCTTCGGATACCCGGATCCGCTATGTCAGTTTTTCCCGCAATTTCGGCCACCAGAACGCCCTGCGCGCCGGCCTCGAACGCGCCCGGGGCGAGGTCGTAGCCATGATGGATGCCGATCTCCAGCATCCGCCCGAGTTGCTCTCCGAAATGCTCGTCCGGCTGGAACAGGGTTTCGACATCATCGGCACCCTAAGAATGGACGAAAAATCACCAGCCGGGTTCAAGCGGGCAACATCGTCTCTTTTCTACAGGCTGATGAACCGCCTCGGCGACATCCGGTTCGAGCCGGGCTCGGCCGATTTCCGTCTTCTTTCCCGCAAGGCGGTAGACCTTCTCCTTTCGATGCCCGAACGCAATCTTTTCTGGCGCGGCGCGGTGGCATGGACAGGCTTGCCGACCGCCATGATTCCCTATGAAGCCGCGCCCAGAAGCCGCGGCCGCACGAAGTACGGTTTCCGGAAAATGCTGGCATTCGCCATGGACGGAATCACGTCCTTCAGTGTCAGGCCCCTGCGCATCACCTCGGCGCTGGGCGCGGCCATTTCGTTTCTCGCCTTCCTGTACGCCCTTTATGCGCTCGGCATGCGAATTTTCACCGACCGCACGGTCGAGGGCTGGACGAGCCTCCTTATCAGTGTGCTCCTTGTCGGAGGCCTGCAACTGCTTTCGATCGGCATCCTCGGCGAATACCTGGGCAAACTTTTCATGGAATCGAAAGGCAGACCTCCCTATATCGTGCGCGAAGAATCGCCGCCGCCCGAAGAAGGAAAGGCGTGAACCTGCCACTCGTCGCACTGGGAGTCCTCTGTTCGGCCGCCGCCCAGGTGATGCTGAAAATCGCTTCCCGGTTCGAAGGCATGGAAACCCGATGGATTCTCTCGATGCTCGGCGGCGCCGGGCTGTACGGCGTCTCCTTCGTGCTGTATTCGGCGGTACTGCGTAAAAGCGCCCTGTCGCGCGTCGCGCCCTTTATGGCGGTGGCCGTGGCACTCGTCGCGAGCCTTGCGGGCATTTTCCTCTTTGGGGAGCGATTCGATGCCAAACGGGCGGCGGGACTCGCCCTGGGCCTCGCGGCCCTCTATCTCCTCGCCTCATGAAATCCCGGGCTGAACGTCAAACGGAACGTCAGGCGAACCGGCTGGCGGATGGGCCGGCGGGTCGGCTGGCGGATGTGCCGGCAGGCCGCATCCTGTCCGCGCCCGAAGAACGGCGCGACCGGCTCGTGGCCGCCCTGGGGCTCCTGCTCATCTATACGGCGATGCTTGCGCGTTTCGACCTGCGCCTCCTCTTTACCGACACGATTCCCACCGGAGGCGATACGGCTTCCTGGTATCAGATTCTGGACAAGCTGAAAAACGTATTCCTGCCGAATTTCCGGCTGTTCGGCTACAGCCAGTCCAACTTTTTCGGCTACATGGAAGGCCAGCAGTATTTCCCCTTGCCCTTCCTCGCCGCCGCTCTTCTCGGGTTCGCGGTTCCGCTCCCCGTCGCCCTGAAAATCGCCACCATGGCAGGCGGTTTCGCCCTTCCGGCCACCCTGTACATAGGCGTCAGATCCATGACCCGAAGCCGGAAGCTCGGTGTGGCGGCCGCGAGCGCAGGCCTCCTTTTTCTGTTCAATGAATCCTACACAATGTTCGGCGGCAACTGGCTTTCGACCTTCGCGGGCGAATTCTGCTATTCCTGGGCGATCGCCATCCTGCCGCTTTTCGTCGCCTCGGTGCGTAAAGACGAGCGGTGCGACAGAAACGGTTTCCGCTCAGGCATTCTCCTCGGACTCATCGGGCTCTGCCATCTTTTTGTATTCATGCCCGCGTTTTTCCTGCCCTTCTTTCCGGCGTTCCGGAGTCTTCCCGCCGCGCTTCGCCGCGCGAAGGGACGGGGGGCTCGGGTCGGGCGACCCGCAGTCAGACTGGTTTCGGGAAAGCGGACCCCGGGAAAGCGGACCCCAGTCGATAGAAACGCCAATGGGGAAATTCATGGCCGCCGGGCCGGCCGAATTCTCGTAACGTATCTGACCGCCTTCTGTCTCATGGGGTTCTGGCTCGTTCCCATGATCGCGACGAGGCCATGGGCCCAATCCATCGGCATGATCTGGCATTTTACCTCGCTCGCGGATTTCGCCGGGCAGACATTGGCGGCCGTATGGGTCCCCGGGACACTGGTTCTCGTCGGCTTTGTCCTTCTGGCCGGACGCAGGGGAAAACGATCCGTCGCAGTGGATCGCGCCATTTTCCCGGCCCGTTCCGAAGCGGCGTTTTTCGTGTACGGAATCGCAGCCTGTGCCTTTCTTTTCGCGATCGCGCCCGGACTGGGGATGCCCGATATCCGGTTCGTTCCGACGGCTATTCTGCTCTGCCTCCTCGGCATGGCTTCCATGACCGGAGGAGCGGCTTCCATCGGACTGCAGAGGCGGCGGGAAAGCGGTCCGGCGAAGCCTGCCGCCAGGACAACCGGAAACAGGGGCGCCGCATTCCGGGAGCCTGCGGCCGTGCTGGCGGTCTTCGCCGTCGTGGCATCGGGCGCGGTCGGCGCCCGGATCATGTCGGACAACGCGCCGGCCTGGTTCGCATGGAATTATTCGGGATACGAAGCCAAGGCACAGTGGCCCGCGATGCGAACGATTTCGGACCGGTACTCGGGCGATATGATGGCGGGCCGCATTCTGTGGGAAAAACAGGACCAGCGCGACAACGTCGACTTCGGTTCGGAACGCGCCTTCGAGAATCTCGAGCTTTTCACGGGAAGACCTTCCACCGAAGGCATACACTACGGATCGAGCTTTATGGCGCGTGCCGTTACCTACCTGCAGAGTTCGTATTCGCTGAATCCGGTCGATCCGGAAGCCGAACGGATATACTCCATGCTTGACCCCGATGCATGGCCCCTGCGGTTCAGGCAGTTGAACGCGCGGCACATCATCACCTATTCCGAATCGGTGACAGCTCTGTTCGCGGCCCATCCCCGCTTCAGACTCGACGCGGAAATCGGAAAATTTTCGGTATTCGAATCGCTGGACTGGCCGGCTTCCTATGTCGAACTGGTTCCCGTGGAAGCGCTGTCGGTAGTCCGGGAAGGCCCCGGCGGATGGAAGACCGATTATTATCGATTTTTCAGAGATTACGAATTCATTGGGTGGCCATTCCTCAGTTCGGCTTTTGCGGATTCACGGGTCTCGTCTCTGGCATCCTTCGCTTCCTACGACGATTACCGTGATGCCCGGACGGCGCAGGCAGCCCTGGGTATGATCGAGTCCGATGGCCGGACTCCGGTCGCGTCGACCCGCGACGAGCGGATCGACGATTTTGGCGTTCATTTCGTCACGGATAAGCCCGGACAGCCTCATGTCGTAAAGATTTCTTTTGCCCCCGGCTGGAGATCGCTCTCGGGCGAGAAGCTGTATCCCGTGTCGCCGGGGTTTATCCTCATCGTTCCTGAGTCGAATACCGTCGATCTGCGCTACGGCAGGACCGGCTGGGAATGGCTCGGGCTTACCTTGAGCCTGGCGGGAACCCCGGCACTTTTGCTGTTTGCGCGGCGCAAAAAACGCAGCCTGCCTCACTGGAAGGCAGCGTTTGTTCTTGCCTTCGCGGGTTTCGCAATCGCGGCGGGACTGCTGGCGGTCAGGACTGCGACCGGGCCGGCCGCGATCGCGCGCGACATGGAAAAAGCCCGCCGTTTCGACCTGTCCAAAGCCGCCGATCGCGCCGAAGCCCTGGTCCTGGCGGAGCGCTGGGCGACCGAAGAAACACTCGACCGCTACGACAATATGCTCGCTTTCGATGCCTGGCGGATCAAGGCCGAAGTCCTGGCGCGCGAAGACCGCGCGGCGGAAGCTTCGGACATCGTGGACATGCTGCGCGCACGATATCCGCACAGCCGTGCCATCCAGCAACTCCCTACGATCAAGTGATTTCCGGTCACATGTTCCGGGAGCGGTCAGCCGGCCGGCCGCGCCCCTCGCCGCCCTTCCACAACATAGGCCACGCCTTTCCACACGGATTCGAACTGCGCCGCATCATATTCGCGCATCACGCCTGAGACATCGCCGGAGGCCGGATCGTTCACGAGCACCGCAAAACCGCCGTCTTCACGCCGGGCCAGACCCCGTACGAGAATCAGGTGGCCCGAACTGGCCTTGATCGGCGCTCCATCGAGCTCATTCTCCCTGAACGCCACGCTCGCGATGAGGATATGCCCCTTCGCGAGTTCGGCGGCGGCCGCCTCGAGGTTCGGAAAAAAATCCAGGCGCGCTTCCGCGCCGAGCCTGCCAAGACTTGCGACGCAAAAGGGCCAGTTTCCGTATATTTCGGCGCCGTAGTCGCGACAGTCCTCGGCGACGAAAGACGTCGGGTAATCCAGCCCCAGGGCTTCCAGCGCCATGGCGCAGCATGTCGGGGAACAGATTCTACCCTTGATTTGCTGCCGTTCCGTCATTTGCGACCTGGCCGGGACGGAAATGGATGAAGTGACCAGAGAAAGCGGAAGCTTTCCGAGGTCGCCGTGGCTCTTGGGAGCGTGCCGGTCACGCGTCAGAACGCCGAAGCGCCGGATACGCGCGGAGCCTCTGTACCCGGGGGCTCCCAGGCTCAACCGATAGCGGAATCGGGTTGAACGGCCGGAAAGGAGGAGAGTATCCGTCTCCACTTTCCCGTCCGCATCGCCCGCCGAGAAGCTTTGCGGCCTGACCGACCATCTGCCCAGCTTATACCAGGCCGACCATCCCTTCACCGTTTCAACCTGCAACTCCGTCTCGACGAATCCCTCACCCGAGATATCGGCCGCCCACCAAGGCACGAGCCAATCGAAGGGTGAGGCTTCCACCGGGTCCGAAAGCCAGACGGCGGTCTCCGAATCGCCTGGGACTTCCAGCCCCGTGCAGGTTTCGATGGCTGTCTCTCCGGACTTGCCCTTTTCTGGGGCTTCGCCCTCTCCGCCTGTCTTTTCGGGGCTTTCGGCCGCTCCGAAACGGCGCTCATACCGTCCGACTTCCACCATGGGATCAGCCATGCCTTTCTGCCCTCCAAAAATCGCGTCGCGCGACATCGGTTTCGAGAATAACTTTCCCGCCGCAAGCGCGCAAGGATCATTCGAGGCGTACCGCAGGACCGTGTGCCGGCTCAGCGTTTCGCGGCGTCGGGGATATTGCGAAAGCCGAACCTCCGGCACTATGGTTGTCGCGGAATGGGAAACACCGAACGGCGCATTGCGCGGTGCCTCGCGTTATTCTTCATGGCCGCGATCGCGGGCGCCTGCGCCGCACCGGATCCGCGGCAGAATCCACGGCAGAGTCCGGCCCCGACGCCGCAGAGGGCGGCAACGACGGCCGCGACAGGAAAGGAACAGAAAATGCAATCGACACCCGAAGTATCCGTATTCGCCCACCGCGGTTTCCGCGGCATCGCTCCCGAAAACACCCTGCTCGCCGCCAGGAAAGGCCATGAAGCCGGAGCCGAATGGTGGGAACTCGACGTAGCCGCATCTTCTGACGGCGTTCTCGTCATCATGCATGACGACACCCTGGTCAGAACGAGTGATGCCAAGCGCCTTTTCCCGGAGCGGGAACCTTGGTCCGTCTACGATTTTACTCTTGCTGAACTCAAGCGCCTGGATGTGGGTTCCTGGTACGGCGGGACGGATCCCTTTGGCCAGATCGCGGCCGGGCGCATCAGTCCGGCACAGGCCGCAGCCTTCGCAGGTGAACGCATACCGACCTTTCGCGAAGCGCTCGACCTCACCAAATCGCTCGGCTTGAAGGTGAATATTGAGATAAAGGACGCGACCGGTCAGACCTGCGACGCCTGGATCGTCGAAAAAACCGTCGAGCTCATCAAAGAACTGGGCATGACCCGCGACGCCATGATTTCCTCTTTCAACCATGAGTACCTGCGCCGCGTAAAAAAAGCGTGCCCCGAGATCGATACGGCAGCCCTCATCGACAAACCGATAGCCGACCCCGTCGGTCGCCTTGAGGAACTCAAGGCCATCGCCCTCAACCCGAACGCGAAATACCTGGATGAAGCCACCGTGAAGGCGCTCCGGGCGGCCGGATACGGTGTACTCGTCTGGACCGTGAACGAAAAGGCCGACATGAGGCGTCTGCTCGAATGGGGCGTTACGGGGCTCATTACCGATTTTCCGGATCGCGCGCTGGAAGTGCTTGCGGGACACTAAAGAAAATCTAACCTTTTTTTGATTGCGCACAAGCCGATACGAGGGTAGACTGCATAATGGCATGTGGGGCGCCACCTGCGTCCCCTGTACATTTGAAGGAGGCTACTTTGATGAAGAAATTACTGTTGCTGGTCCTTGCTCTCGCCGTCGTTTCCGGCGCCTGGGCGCAGACCACCGTCGAATTCTGGCACGCCATGACCGGCAAGAACGGCGACATGGTCCAGGCGCTCGCCGACAAGTTCAACGCCAGCCAGAAAGACTATAAAGTCCAGCCCGTCTATAAGGGCTCCTACAGTGACACCATGAACGCGGGCATCGCGGCGTTCCGCGCCGGCCAGGCCCCCGCCATTATCCAGGTCTACGAAGTCGGCACTGCCACCATGATGGCGGCCAAAGGCGCCGTGAAGCCGGTATATCAGCTCATGGCCGAGAACAACGAGAAGTTCGACCCGAAGGTGTACATCCCCACCATCACGGGCTACTACTCCACTTCCGACGGCAAGATGCTTTCTTTGCCCTTCAATTCTTCGACCGCAGTCATGTACTACAACAAAGACGCGTTCAAGAAAGCCGGACTCGATCCCGAGAAGGCCCCTGCCACATGGCCCGAATTCTTCGACTACGCCAAGAAGCTCAAGGCTTCCGGCATGGAAGGCGGATTCTCCACCAACTGGATCTCCTGGATCCAGCTCGAGAACTTTGCCGCCTGGCACAACCTGCCCTTCGGTACGCGCAAGAACGGCTTCGATGGTCTCGACACCCAGCTTATCTTCAATTCGCCGCTCGTTCTCAGGCATCTGCAGACGATCTACGATCTGTCCAAAGACGGAACCTTCATCTATGGCGGACGCGAGAACAAGGCCAATCCCCTCTTCTCCTCCGGCAAAGTCGCGATGCATTTCGAATCCATCGGCGGTTACGCGAACTTCAAAAATACCTGCAAATTCGATTTTGGCGTCGCGCGTCTGCCCTACTATCCCGACATGCTCGGCGCTCCCCAGAACTCGATCATCGGCGGCGCAAGCCTCTGGGTTCTGAACGGCAAGACCAAGGCCGAATACAAAGCGGTCGCTGATTTCTTCGCCTTCATTTCCCTGCCCGAGAATCAGGCCTTCTGGCACCAGAACACGGGCTATCTGCCCATCACCACCGCCGCGTACGAGCTCACCAAAGCCCAGGGCTTCTACAAAGACAACCCCGGCCCCGAAGTCGCCATCAAGCAGCTCCTGAACAAGGCCCCCACGGGCAATTCCATGGGCATCCGGTTCGGCAACTTCAACATCATCCGTGAGATCGAAGACCAGACTTGGGAAGACATCCTCGCCGGCAAGATTTCCGTCAAGGACGGACTCGACAAGATGGTCAAGGACGGCAACAAGACATTGCGCGAGTTTGAGCGCCTCAACAAGTGACAGTTTCCGTGCTATGATATTTAAGGGGCCGCCCGATGGGCGGCCCCTTTTCCGAATTTCCACCACCCAGGACGAGACATGTCGAAGCAGTACGAATTCAAGACCAAAGGATTGCCGTATCTTCTGGTTCTGCCGCAAATGGTTATCGTTTTCATTTTTTTCTTTTGGCCTTCGGCTCAGGCCATCTGGCAGTCTTTCTTCCTGCAGGACCCCTTTGGCGGGCGGATAATTTTCGTCGGCTTCGAAAACTATCTCAAACTGTTCCAGGATCCGGATTATTGGGCTTCGTTCGGAGTCTCCGTGGCCTTTGCCGTTGCAGTTTCCCTTTCCTCGATGGCTATAGCGCTTTTCCTCGCGGTGCAGACCAACAAGAAAATCCGTCTGGGCTCATTCTACAAAACTATGCTGATATGGCCCTACGCCGTCGCCACTATGGTTGCAGGAGTCCTCTGGCTCTTCATGTTCAACCCCAATGTGGGCGTCATCGCGTGGGTTCTCAAGTATAAACTCGGCGTGGAGTGGAACCATCTGCTCAAATCGAACCAGGCATTCCTGCTGCTCACGCTTGCGGCAAGCTGGAAGCAGATTTCCTATAATTTCGTGTTTTTCCTCGCAGGCCTGCAGAGTGTGCCCGCGGCACTCATAGAAGCCGCGGCCATCGATGGCGCCGGCCCGGTAAAGCGCTTCTGGAAGATTATCTTTCCGTTGCTCTCGCCGACGACGTTCTACCTGATGGTCATGAATCTCGTGTACGGCTTTTTCGAGACTTTTCCCATCGTGCATCAAGTTACGGCGGGCGGGCCCGGAAAGTCGACGCAGATTCTCGTCTACAAAGTGTGGCGCGATGGCGTCATCAATCTCGATCTGGGCGGTTCTTCAGCCCAGTCCGTCGTTCTGATGATCATGGTCATCGGACTCACCATAATCCAGTTCCGCTTTATCGAGCGGAAAGTCACGTACTGAGGAGGGTGCCATGACTGAACATCGCAAATCAGCGCGCATCTTCCCCCATATTGTTCTCTGGATATCGATTGTAATCATTATCTTTCCGCTGTACTTCGTTTTCGTGGCGTCGACGCGAACCAGCGCGGAAATCCTTTCCGCGCCCATGCCGCTCTTTCCGGGCACGCATCTGATCGAAAACTACAGCAAGGCTCTTCTGGACGGCGCAAAAAATCTCGGCGCTTCGGCCCTCACCATGATGAAGAATTCCTTCATCATGGCCATGGGCATATCCGTCGGAAAGATCGTGGTATCGCTGCTCGCAGCCTTCGCTATCGTGTTCTTCGATTTCCGCGGGCGCAAATTCTGTTTCTGGGCGATTTTCATTACGCTGATGCTCCCGGTGGAAGTACGCATCATGCCCACGTACAAGGTCATCTCGGACCTTGGCCTGCTCAATTCCTACGCCGGTCTCATATTGCCGATGATCGTATCGGCGACCGCGGTATTTCTGTTCCGGCAGTTTTTCCTGTCGGTGCCGCGCGAAATCGCCGAAGCATCCCAGATCGACGGCGCTTCCTCGATGCAGTTCTTCGGATCGATCCTGCTCCCGATGACGCGTACGCCCATCGCTTCCATGTTCGTGATCCAGTTCATCTATGGCTGGAACCAGTACCTCTGGCCTCTCCTCATCACGACCAAGCAGGAATATTACACACTGCTCATCGGTATCAACCGAATGCTTTCGGGCGCGGATGTGCAGATCGAATGGCAGATTGTCATGGCCACGGTATTGCTCGCCATGATTCCGCCCGTCATCGTGGTGATCGTAATGCAGAAGCAGTTTGTAGCGGGAATGACCGACACGGAAAAATAGTCGACACGAAAGGACCGATACCGCTTCGAACAATCATCTTTTACGGCAAAGCCGGCCGCGCTTAAAGCGCGGCCGGCTTTGTTTATGCCTTGTCCCAGCAGACTGGGGTTTATCGCTTTGACCAGGCGGGGACCTCGATCCCGAAATACGATTCGGCGTTGCCCCAGCTCACATTCCGCACCAGCGCAGCGCTGAAACAATCGTCCTCGGGCAGTTCGCCCGATTCCACCCAGCGCCCCACGACTCCGCACAGGATGCGGCGGAAGTATTCGTGGCGCGGAAAAGAAAGGAATGAGCGGGAATCGGTGAGCATGCCGACCCAGCGGCCGAGCAAGCCCACGGAAGCATACTTGGCGAGGTGGCGTTCCATGCCGTCCTTGTGGTCGTTGAACCACCATGCGGCTCCGTATTGCATCTTGCCCGGGCAGGCGGCCGCGGCAAGCTCGGTCCCGAAAGGCGGGGTCCGGCCGGCAGCGGCGCCGGGGCCCGCCTGCGCGCCTGCGTTTCCGGCGAGGCAGAGCGACAGGACCGCAAGCGTTTCATGGCCGGCGGGATTGAGCGTATAGAGGATAGTCTTGGGCAGGGCTCCGTCGCGATCCAGGCTGTCGAGGAAGGCCGCAAGCGGCGCCGCCACCGG
>JBDKUJ010000066.1:0-2545 GCA_039679665.1 Rectinema sp.
GCTTGACCGGCGCTGGATCCGCGCGCCGCGATTCCGAGACCGGGATCGATCAGTTCGAGGCGTGCGGGCTCGACTTTGCCCTGGCGGGGGCCGACGACGAGCAAAACCGTGATGCCGATCGAAGCGACACATACGAGCGCCGAGAGCGCGAGCGAAATTCCGCGCACAGCCGCCGCCGGCTTCTTCGAGGCAAGTTTCCCGAGGGGGAATGCGAGCAATGCGACCGTGAGGGGTATGAGCCCCATGGCGAAAAGCCAGCGGAGCAGCGAAGTGTTCCACCAGACATAGAATCCGCGCGCCCCTTCCAGCGAATAAAAATAGGCATTCATACCCATGCAGAGGACCAGAGCGACCCCGGCTACGATGATCGTCCGCTTATCTGATTTCGACATACTTGTCTCCGTTCGATCCGTTCGATCCGTTCGGCAGGTCGTCATACCTGCCGGAATTGTTCCAGAAGGTCAATCCTTCGTTGGCGCCCGCATGCACGCCGTCGACTTCCCTCTGCACGTACTTTCTGTCGTACCAGATTCTGTCGTAACTCACGTCGAGATAGAATGCCTGGACATAGGGCCTCACCAATACCCGGCCGCGCGCGATATGGCGATTGCGCAGGGTACCCGTACGGTAAATGCGATACGGCCTCAGCTCGGCAGGGGCATCGGCCAGGAAATCCTGCTCGAAATGTGAAGGATAAAGCATCGGGCAGAGGATGTCGACATAGTTCGACAGCATCTCTACATCCTGACCGGTGCGGACGCCCGAACGGTACCAGCCGTTCGAGCCGTATATATCGACGCTGATCGGCGCATCCACGCGCGCGCGCACGTCGGCGAGGAAGGATTCCAGGGCCGATTCCGGGTCCATTCCCCCGATCTTCGCGGGATATCGCGCATCGTCGAGATTTTCTCCGTCGGTGGGAAAGCGGATGTAGTCGAACTGCACTTCGTCGAAGCCCCGCAGAGTGATTTCGCGCGCGATTTCGACGTTGTACTCCCATACTTCAGGCGAGTAGGGGTCTACCCAATATTCGGCGATCGGAGCGGTCGTGGCCGCCGTGCCGGCGACCTTCCGGTAGCCTTGCCAGGTGCCGCCGGTTTTGGCGTCACGGACGGCGAGCCTGCCGTTTTCGGCCTTGTGCAGCGTTTCATCCTTGAATACCACTACGCGTCCGACCAGATAGATGCCCGCAGCCTTGGCCTCGGCGACAAAAGCCTCCACATCCATCGGCGACGAGACCTTGCCGAGTTTCGCCAGGAGGGCGGCGCGGGGCTGGAAGCGCAGTCGCCCATAATCGTCCTTGAGATCGACGACGATACAGTCGAGGCCGCGTTCCTTTGCGAGCGCGAAATATTTCGCCCTCGAAGCGGGGTCTACGATGAAGCCGGTCTGCAGATACAGCCCTCGGCGCCCGGTCGCCATTTTCCGGCGGGCGCCGGCCGCAGGATCGTTCAGAGCGGCTGCGGCTTTTCCGGGGCCCGGCGACCCGGGAAGCCAAAGTTCGGAGAGTTCGAGGAGGCTGGAATTCCCGGCGCTGGCCGTTATGCCGGCCGGTAGGCCATTTGGTACGCTATTTGGTACGCCATTTTGTACTTCCGCCAGACAGTGCAGAGTCCCCGGCACGGCTGCGCCGACAGCCGCGAGAAGCGAAGCGGTCTCGCGATCGGCGACAGGAGCATTGCCAGAGGCAGTAGCGGAGGCCTTGACGTTGGCGGAGGCGCCGGCGGATTTCTCTGCGCGGACAAGGTTCAAAAGACACGGACCGGAGCGGTCCACAAAACGGAGGCTCTGAGGTCCGGCGGCGCCGATCGATTCGACCGTGCCGAAGCCTTCAGCGTCCGCATACAGAATTTCCCACTTCGCCGCGACGTCGTTCCATCGGTAGATACGGCCCAGAAAGCTCAAGCCGGCGATCAGCGCGGGTGTGGCGATTTCACCCGCCGTTGCCGCCGCGGGGCCGTCCGAGAGCGCCGGAATAGATACGATATCGGATACTTCCTCGATATTGGCGCCGAATACTTTCGGCAGACCCGCCGAGAAGGCTGCCCAGGGTGAAGCAGGGGCGAGTGAAGCCGGGGAGGGCGAAGCCGAGGAGAGTGAAGCCGAGGAGAGTGAAGCCGAGGAGAGTTTTCTCGCAAAGACGCCTTTGATCGCATGGGAAGCCCAGACCGCAGGTTCCCTGGATCCCGGCCAGAAGCCGAACGCGACTGCCTTGAGCCCCGGCATGACGGAAGGCGAACCCAAATCGGACCATGTCGATCCGTGATCGGGACTGTACATGACCTTATCGGCGGTACAGACGAGCACGCGCGCGGGGACCGCCGGATCCGATTCGATGTCTTTCAAGTCCTCGGGTACGACAAACGGAACGAACGCGGCATTACGGTACAAATTGAGGGTTTTCGACGGCAGACCGGTCGAGATGTCCCGTATCGAATACGGGTTTTGCGCATCCGGGGTTTGCGCATAGAGCAGTCCTCTGGAACTCAGCACATACCAGCCCGAGCCCGCAGGCTCGATTTTGAGAACCCTGCCTCCCGACCAC
>JBDKUJ010000067.1:0-4640 GCA_039679665.1 Rectinema sp.
GTTTTGACCGTGTCGTACGCGATCCGGTCTGGGGCGACATGAGCTTTTCGGAAGCGTATCTCGCGCTCGCCCAGACGGAAGCCTTCGCCCTTGCCGACCGGATACGGCAGCTGGGACCCGTCCATATGATCTACCCCGGGGCCACGCACACGAGGAAGTCGCACAGTCTCGGCGTATTCCATGTGGCGCGAAGGCTCGCGCTGTCGCTTGCCGAGCGCGGCCAGATCGATTTTGTCGGCAGGGAGGGAATGCGTTCCTTTCTCGCCGCGGCCCTTTGCCACGATATCGGCCATTACCCTTATGCCCATTCGCTCAAAGAATTGCCGCTGGCGCGGCACGAAGCCCTCGCCGCCGACATGATAACTTCCGAACCTCTGCGCTCGGCTGTCGGAGCCTGCGGTGCCGATCCTGATCTGACCGCGGCTATCGTCGACGGCGACCGGCTTTCCGGAGAGGACAGGGAAATCCTTCTTTTCAGGTCGCTCCTCTCGGGCGTGCTCGATCCGGACAAAATCGATTACCTTACCAGGGACGCCTATTTCTGCGGCGTTCCCTACGGCGTGCAGGACGCCGATTATATTCTGCGGCACGTGGTAGTCGGCCCGGACGACAAACCCGGAGTGGACGGGAAAGGCGTCATGAGCGTCGAAGGCTTGCTCTTTTCGAAATACCTCATGTACCGGTCGGTGTACTGGCATCCCGGTGTGCGCGCCGCTACTTCGATGGTCCGCAAAGCGGTGGCGGAAGCCCTTGAAGCGCGTATCATCGTAGCCTCGGAGCTTTACGGCATCGACGATCGCGGTTTTGTCGCCCTCGCCATGGCCAAGCGCCACCCTCTGTTCGCGCCGGCTTTGGCCGCGTTTTCGGGCTCTCTGTACCAGCCCGCGGCCGAGATCCCCTTCGACGACGAGAATCCGGTTCACTGTGATCTGCTCGAATCGGACAGGCGCAAGGAAGCCGAGGCGACTCTCGCGGCCGCCGCGGGTTTGCCGCAGTCGGACGTAGTCGTCGATATTCCCGAACCTGTCAGTTTCGAGGCGGATCTGGCCGTTTATGCCGCGGACGGGGTCCGCGATTTCGAAGAGTGCGACACGGTGTTCAAACCCGATGTGGTCGCACGCTTTCCGCGTGTCCTGCGGCGCGTGAGAGTTTTTGTGCGTTCACCTTCCGCCGAAGTGGGGCGGCTGGCGGCCGAGCTGTTGTCCTGACGCTGTGGCGGCCCGGGGCTTTGTCCGGGGCCGCATTTCGTTTCCTGTCCGCTATTTCTCCATATTTCCCCTATTGCCCGCATCCCCGGTCCCGTTGTCCGTGAAAGACTATACGTGCGTATAGCGTAATTCGCGGAAATATTAATTCTGTCTATTCTTTTCCGCACTGCCGCGTTGACAGTATTCCGATACCCAGTAGAATTGTCCTTGTAGTGGGAAATAGTGGGAAATAGTAGGAAGAAGTGGCATGAACCTGTTGACCGGTGAGTTCAGGAACACCCTGGACGAAAAAGGACGACTTTCTCTCCCTGCTCGCCTGAGGGGCGAACTCCCGGGGATCAACCTTGTCCTGACCCAGGGTGTCGACAATTGCCTTTGGCTTTTCCCTCCCGAGCAGTGGGCCGAACTGTCGAGCAAGCTGATGGCTTCCACCAGCCTGTTCCAGGCCAGATCCCGTCTCGTACAACGCCGCATTCTGGCCCCCGCCCAGGAAGTCGAAGTGGACCGGCTCGGCCGCATTTCCATTCCCCAGAGCCTGCGCGAATGGGCGGGCTTGAGCCGCGAGTGCGTCATCCTGGGAATCTCGCGCTACATCGAAATCTGGGACGCCGATGCGTACAAGGCCTATCTCGCCGCCAATGAAGGCGAATTCCTCGCGGCCACCGAAGAACTGGGAGGGCTGACGCTTTAGGCGTCGGCGGACCTGATGGTGAAAGAGAAATCGGTCCAGTCTGCGCAGCCGATCGGAGTGATCGATTCTCCGGACGTTTTTGCGGCAGGTTCCGCTCCGGTTCTGCATGTCCCCGTCATGCTTCCAGAAGTGCTTGCGCTTTTTGCCCTGACCGGAACCGGTTCAGACGTCCTCGATTGCACATTGGGCGAGGGCGGCCATGCCGAAGCCTTGCTGACCCGATATTCCGGCATCAGCTATACCGCGATAGACGCCGATCCGGAAGCGCGCGCCAGAGCCGCCGCCAGACTCCTTCCTTTCGCCGACAGGCTCCGCATCCTCCCCGGCTATTTCGACGAAGTGCTCGCCTCCCTTGAAACGCAAGAGCCGACATTCCGCCCCGATTTCGTTTTTTTCGATCTGGGCGTTTCGATGTACCACTTTGCCGGTTCGAACAGGGGTTTTTCCTATGCCGCCGACGAGCCTCTGGACATGCGCTTCTCTCCCGATGCGCCCCGCAGCGCCGCCGACTTGGTGAACGGCCTGCGCGAAGAAGAGCTCGCGGACCTGATCTACAAATACGGCGAGGAAAAGCTCTCGCGCAGAATCGCCCATGCGATCGTCGAATCCCGGTCCCGGTCTCCGGTCAGGACTTCGGCGAAACTGGCCGATGTGGTGAGAGGCGCAGTGCCCGCGCAATACCGCTACGGCAGGATCCATCCGGCCACCCGTACTTTCCAGGCCCTGAGGATCGCCGTCAATTCCGAACTCGACAGGGCCGAGCGTGGCATCGCCGCAGCTTCGCGCATCGTCGCTCCGGGCGGAATCCTTGCCGTGATCAGTTTCCATTCCCTCGAGGACAGAGTCGCCAAGCTCGCATTCAGATCCCTCACCCGCGGTTCGGGATGGGAGGACTTGAGCCGGAAGCCTTTGCTGCCCGCGGAAGCCGAAATCGCCTCCAATCCGCCTTCGCGTTCGGCCAAAATGCGGGCCGCAAGGTCGCCTCTGGCCGGAGCGGCCCCGGCGCGATCGCGATACGCGAAGTCCGGCCCCGATGCGCAAGGTGGGGCGGCATGAAAAGAACTGGAAACTGGGTCATGGCCTTCGTGGCCTGCGCTCTCGTCATAGCCGTCGTGTGGCAGTCGGGCCGTTACCAGGTGCTTTCGGCTCAGGCCAGGGAACTCGAACGGACCCAGGAAGCCTGGATAGACGAAAACCGCAAGCTTGAAGCGGGTATTTCCGTGCTGTCCAGCCGTTCGCGCGCAGCCCAGATGGCACCCGTGCTCGGTCTGGAAAAGGCCGTTCCTGAAGATCGCTTACGCGTCATCGTGGCTCCCGAGGAGGGCTCGGGTGGCTGACATCATTTCCCGGGCAGCCCCGGCCGGCCAACCGCTGTCTGAAGCGGGGCAATCGCGGTTTGAAGCAAGCCAGCCGCTCTTCGAAGCCGGCGAAGCCGCTTCAGTTGTCGGCGGATCTTCGTATGGGGCTTTGCGTGCGCGGATTTTTTCCGTGACCACGGATTCCCGCAGCGCCGGTGCCGGATCGCTTTTCGTGGCGCTGCGCGGCGAACGTTCGGATGGCCATGATTTTATCGGCGCGGCGCTAGCCTCGGGCGCCGTGTGCGTGTTCGCGGAAACCGCCCGGGCCGAAAGCGCGAGAGCGGCATTCAATGCAGCCGGCCGGAAAGAGTCCTCCTGCCTCGTTCTGGTCGATTCCACGCTCAAGGCGCTGCAGGACCTGGCGCGCGAGCACAGACGGCGGATGGGATCGCTCTTCCGCATCGGTGTAACGGGATCATCCGGAAAGACGACCACCAAGGAATGCGTCGCCGCCATCCTGCGGGAAAGCGCCGGTTCCGATGCCGTAGCGGTGAACCCCGGCAATTTGAATTCCGATGTGGGGCTCCCTTTGTCCTTGTTCGGTGTCGGCCCCGGGCACAGGCTCGGCGTCTTCGAAATGGGCATGAACCGCATAGGCGAAATGAATGAGCTGGCCCGTGTATACGAACCCGACCTGGCGGTGATCACCAACGTGGGAAGCGCGCATATCGGGATCATTGGTTCGCGGGACGGCATCGCCGCCGAAAAGAAGGCAGTTTTTTCGCGCTTCGATGGCAGACAGACGGGTCTGGTGTGGGATGAAGACGACTATCGCGGCTATCTCAAGGAAGGTGTGCGCGGGAAAATGGTCGAATTCGGCGCGAAGACGACATCCGGTCTCGAAGGATGGTCCGATTCAGGCCTGGACGGATGGCGGATCGCCTGGAAAGGCGCGGAAATCCGTTTTCCGCTGGTCGGGCGGCACAACCTCATCGACGCTTTCGCCGCGCTGTCGGTCGCCGATCTGCTCGGGATTGCGCCGGAAAGTGCGGCGCGCGGTCTTTCCGCGGTACGGCCGCTTTTCGGTCGATCGGAAATCCTGCGCGGTCGCATTACGATGCTCCGCGACTGCTACAACTCCAATCCGGACTCCGCCGCCCAGTCCATCTCCTTCTGCGACGAAGTCGTCTGGCCCGGACGGCGCGTCTATGTGCTCGGTTCGATGCTCGAACTCGGAGAGACCTCGATCGCCGAACATAGGGCGTTGGGCATGAAAGCGGCGGCTTCGAAAGCCGATACCCTTTTTTTCTTCGGCGAGGAGAGCAGACAGGCATTCGACGCGGCTTTGTCCGCGGGCTTCAAGGGTCTGCTGCGCCATTTCGATTCTATCGAAGCGCTTCGCGACGAAACGCTCGGATATCTGCGTTCCGGCGATTTGTTGCT
>JBDKUJ010000068.1:0-3785 GCA_039679665.1 Rectinema sp.
TCGTCGATATGGCCGTCCAGTTCGAGAAGAATTTCCGATTTGCTGCGCTCGTCCATGCCGTTCAGGGCGGATGCGAGTGCCGACAGATAATTCGCTTTGGTCATGAACCGGTCCCTCCATGGACGAAGGATTCCATCGCGCGCATCGTTTTCATGAATTCGGCGCGCATCAGAACGAGCGATTGTACGCCTTGGGCGCTCAGGCAGTAATACTTCCGCGGGTGACCGATGTCGGGCGTCTCCCAGCTGGCTACGAGACTGCCTTCACGCGTCATGCGCATCAAGAGAGGATAAAGCGTCCCTTCGGACATTTCCACGCCCGCCGCAGACAGCCGTTCCATCATGTCGAGCCCGTACGCCCGTCCCCTGGAATTGATCAGGGCGAGTACGCAAAGTTCCAGATAGCCTTTCCGGAACTGGCTTTTCCACTTTTCGAACAAAACCGCAGCATCTTCCACCGGCATTTCCTTTCGCCCGTTCCTTCGGAACGGGCGGAAAAGCCGCGGAATGCGATTTCGGCCGGCTTCGCCCGGATCCGCCGGGATATTCCGGAACCCGTCGGGCCGAATCGCGCCGTTCCGCGGCCGAGCACGTTACCGCAAGGGCCGCCAATCGGTCCCGGCCATAATCCTGTAGAGATCGAGCATCGCCCGATCACCGCAGAAATCGGGATGACCCGTACCGCCGTAGAAATCCCTGCAGACTTCGCCACCGCCGATCGCCCGGTACCGGGATTTCCTCCGCGAACCGGTCGACGCAAAGCCGTGCGAACCGAACATCACCGCGAGGGTCGATGCTGCTTTGAGGAGGGGCCGGCCAAGCCGCTTCCCATCCTTCATGGTCGCTTCCATCGGTAACTCCTTTGCAAGATACCTTGTATTGCATAATATATCGGAACTCAAACATGGTTTCAAGAGCTGACAGGATTTTTTTTCGCTCCCCCGCGTTTTTCCGGAGTTGACCAGGTCGCAAGGCCGGGCCATCATGCTTTTCGTGTATTCGGATGCCCACCTCCATCTCGTCGATCTGGAAAAGCTCGACCCCGATTTTGCGTCAGACCTTCTTGGTCCGAACCTCCCCGGCCCGGACTGGGTCGCCTGTGTCGCTTCGCACGATCGGATCGAATGGGAGCGTTCCGAAAACCTTCGCGCCTCGCTTCCGCCGACATTCACTTCGTACGGCATCCATCCGCAGACCCTCGGCGCAGGAGATCGGGATTTTCTTGCCCGACTGGCGCAGGAAGGCCGGATCGACTGTGTCGGTGAGGCGGGATTCGATTTTTTCGGCGACAGGCCGGAGCGTATCCGCAATCCCGAAAACCTCCGCATACAGCGGGAACGCTTCGAATTCCAGTTGCATCTCGCCCTGGAACGGAATCTGCCTCTCCTCGTCCATATGCGAAGATCGACCGATATCATCATGGGATACGGGAAAGAAATGCGCCGCCTGGCCGCCGTGATATTCCATTGCTGGCCTGGAAGGGCGGCGGAAGGTGGGGAATTTTTGCGAAAGGGCGTCAACGCATACTTTTCATTCGGAACGCCTCTTCTGCGGGGCGGACCAAGGACGACCGAATCCTGCACGCTCCTCCCCGCCGACCGAATCCTGTCCGAGACGGACGCTCCCTGGCAGCCGCCCTTCGGAGCGCCGCATACCAAAATCGGCCATATTTCGAAGGTCGCGGCGCACATCGCCTCCCTGCGCGGCATGGATTCCGGCGAAACCAGACTTCTGCTGCGAAGGAATTTCCTTCGCGCCTACACGCAAAAGGAACTTGAATGACCACTTTTTCGGACAGGACTGCCATTTTGCTGGGTGAGGCCGGCATGGAAGCGCTCCGGCACGCGCGCGTCTCGGTTTTCGGTCTTGGCGGCGTGGGCGCGGCGTGCGCCATGGATCTCGCGCGCTCAGGCGTCGGATTCCTGCATGTCGTCGATTTCGATCTGGTCGAGGAATCGAATCTCAACAGACTGTATTTCGCGTATCGCGATTCCATCGGCCGGCCCAAAACCGAAGTGTTCATGGAAGCAGCCCTGTCGATAAACCCGAACCTGCGCATCGAAGCCGAACGCGTATTTTTTTCGGGGCTCGACGCCGCCGACGCCGTGGCCAGGGCGCACGCGTCGGATTGCGGCTACTACGCCGACTGCGTGGATTCGCTCAACCCGAAAGCGCACCTGATCGCCGCACTGCGGAGTTCGGGCTTGGTTTTCATTTCGAGCATGGGAACCGCGGGACGGCTCGACCCTAGCCTCTTGCGGATCAGCGGATTCGGGAAAGTGCGGGGCTGTCCGCTTGCGCGGAGTCTGCGCGGCCGATTGAAAAAGATGGGTGTGGACCTCGATTTCCCGGCGGTCTGGTCGGACGAAACTCCGGTCAAGCCAGTGCTGCGCCCGGAAGTACTCCCCACGCCGGCCAGCGGCCCAGCCAGCAGCCCGGCCCCCGGCCCGGCGACAGAGACGGATGCAGATACAAATGCGAAAACGGAGATGGATACCGCCGCACCGCGCGGACGGGTACGCATGATGCAGGGTTCCTCGCCCTTCGTCCCGCAGACTGCGGGGCATTTCATGGCATCATGGATCGTCCGGCAGATTCTCGCCACAGGTTACTTGCCCGGCAATTGAAAAGAAATCCCTCACCGAATAATTTGAGTACCGAAACCGGAGGAAGCAGACATGGGATTTTTCAGGCCTTTCGGACTGGAACAGTATTTCGCGGCGCATGAATTCTCGGCCTCGCACCTTCTGTGCACATCGGACTGCGAGTCGATGTCGATCGCGGACCTATGCGCCATGGAACCGGAATCGGATACCGCCCTTCGCTCTCTCCGCCTCGGATATACGGAATCCAGAGGCTCCCCTTCGCTCAGGGCGGACATCGCGGCGCTCTATGGCACGGTCGGCCCGGATAATGTGATAGTCCATGCGGGAGCCGAAGAGGCGATCCTCAATCTGTGCCTGGCGATCCTGGAAAAGGGCGACCGTGTCGTCGTAAACATGCCCTGTTATCAATCCCTGGCGGAAATACCGCGCGCGCTCGGCGCCGAAGTCCTTCCATGGAATTTCCGCATCGAATCGGATCGATGGTTCCTCGACCCCGAAGACCTGGCCCGTTTTCTCGATCCGGTTTCGGGCGGCAAGCCCGTGAAACTGGTCGTGCTCAATACGCCCCATAATCCGACCGGGGCGCTGATGCGTCGGGACGAATTCGATAGAGTGATCGAACTTTGCCGCCGATCGGGCTCGATCCTTCTGTGCGACGAAGTCTACAGAATGCTCGAACAGGATCCCGGAATGAGACTGCCCGCGGCATGCGACGCCTACGAAAACGGTATTTCGCTGTCGGTGCTGTCCAAATCCTGGGGACTCGCCGGTCTGCGCATCGGGTGGCTCGCATCGCATCGTCGCGACATTATCGATGCTGTGGCGACGATAAAGGACTACAATTCGATTTGCGCCTCCGGCCCGTCGGAAGTCCTCGCCGGGATCGCCCTGCGCAACGCGGACCTCATTACCGGGCGCAACCGCGCACTCTGTACCGCCAACATCACCCTGCTCGATCGCTTCTTTTCGTCGCACGAAACTATGTTCGACTGGATTCCGCCGGAAGCGGGTTCCATAGCCTTCCCGCGGCTCGAACCGAAGGGCGGCCGGTTCGGTTCCGATGCGGCGGCTTTCGCGAAAGCGCTGCTCCACGCTACGGGTGTCCTTCTGTTGCCGGGTTCGCTCTACGGAGAGTACCCCGCGCATTTCAGGATCGGATTCGGCAGGGCTTCGATGCCGA
>JBDKUJ010000069.1:0-3611 GCA_039679665.1 Rectinema sp.
GCGTAAGCAAAGCGCTCCTGTCCCGCATTTCCGCTTTGCCCAACAGGCAGGACATCCTCAACGACATCTTCATGTTCCAGGTCCTGATGAATTCGCTCGTACTCAGCGTGCTCGACCATAAAGCCGACATGACGGCCGATCGCTATCCTTCTCTGATCGCGCGTGCATTCGACGGCCTGCTTCTGCGCGACAGACTGTACCTCGACTGAAGACCGCCACAGACTCCATCCAGGGAGGCTCTTGTGGGAAAAGCGAAAACCGCGCCGGTGACGGCGGATATGCGGAAGATGCTCGAAGCCGCGGAAAAGAATCCGACCGACTGCATGGACTCCGCAGGTACACCTCACGATGGTCTGTCCGCGGCCATGGCGGAACGGATCATTGCGGAAGTCGGCCCCAATGTCGTCGCCGCGGAACGGAAACCGACCATGGCATCACGGCTTGCCCAAGCGATATTCAATCCTCTTGTACTGCTCATGACGGGCCTGGGCGTAGTCGCTTACCTCACCGAAGATCATAGCGCAGCCTATACCATCCTCGCTCTCGTCACGATGGGAGTCGGATTGCGGTTCACCCAGGAACGCAGATCCGACGCGGCCGCGGAACGCCTGAAATCCCTTATCGGCACGAAGGTCACCGTGCTGCGTTCGGGAGAAAAAATCGACATAGCTCTGCATGAGGTTGTTCCCGGCGATCTCGTACACCTGTCCGCCGGCGACATGGTCCCCGCCGATATCCGGCTCGTGTCCGCCAAAGATCTCTTCGTAAACCAGGCATCCCTTACCGGCGAAGCCTTGCCGATGGAAAAATCTCCGGCACCCGCCAGAATCGCATCCGGCATGAGTGCCTATGATCTGCCGCCGCTCGCCTTCATGGGCTCGAATATCGTGAGCGGTACCGGCCTGGGTCTCGTGATCGCCACGGGAGCGGCGACCGGCTTCGGTACGGTCGCCTCCAGTCTTGGCAGGGCCAGAGAAGTCACGGATTTCGACAAGGGGATTTCGAAATTCACCTGGCTCATGATCGGCTTCATCGCCGTGCTGGTACCGGTCGTTTTCCTCGCCAACGGCCTCGTGCGGAGGAACTGGCTGGAAGCCTTCCTCTTCGCCACCGCCGTCGCGGTAGGGCTCACTCCCGAAATGCTTCCCATGATCGTGACGGTCAATCTTTCAAAAGGCGCCGTCGCGATGTCCCGGAAAAAAGTCATCGTAAAACGCCTCGACGCGATCCAGAATTTCGGAGCCATGGACGTCCTCTGCACGGATAAAACAGGGACCATTACGGAAGGCAGAGTCGTCCTCATGCGCCATATCGATATCGATGGAAGGGAAGACGAAAAAACGCTCAACTATGCCTTCCTGAATTCGTTCTTCCAGACCGGCCTGAAAAATCTGCTCGACGCGGCGATCATCGACCATGTCCACAGCAAAGCTCCTGCCACATCGGCCGCGGGCTATGTAAAAGTCGATGAAATCCCCTTCGATTTCGCGCGCAGGCGCATGTCGGTGGTTGTCGAACAGGCGACGGAAGGCGAGAAGACAGAGAAAGGACATCTACTCATCTGCAAGGGCGCCATAGAAGAGCTCCTGCCACTGGTTACATCCTGTGAACTCCACGGCGAAGTGCTGCCCTTCACTCCCGAACGGAATGCGGGGATCCTCGCTCTGTCCACCGCGCTCGCAGAGGAAGGATTCAGAGTCGTCGCACTGGCATACAGAAAACTGCCCCCGGTGGAAGGCGCAGTCTATGGCGTCGCCGACGAGCGCGACCTGACCCTGTTGGGGTTTCTGGCTTTCCTCGATCCGCCGAAAGCCACCGCCCCTCAGGCGATCGCGAATCTCGAATCGGATGCGGTGGGAATCAAAGTACTGACGGGCGACAACGGTACGGTCGCCGCAAGCATATGCCGTCAGGTCGGAATACCCACCGGACGCATTCTGACGGGCCCGCAGCTCGATACGATGGACGATGCGGCCCTGGACGCGAGCGTCGACGAAGTGAGCCTGTTCGCGAAACTGTCTCCTTTCCACAAGGAACGGGTGGTTCGCGCGCTCAAGCGAAAGGGACATGTCGTCGGCTTCATGGGCGACGGCATCAACGATGCCCCGGCCCTGCGTGCCGCGGATGTAGGCATTTCGGTGGACTCGGCGGTGGATGTGGCCAAGGAATCGTCGGACATCATCCTTCTCGAAAACAGCCTTGTGGCGCTGCATGAAGGGGTCCGCGAAGGACGCAAGGTCTTCGGAAACATCACGAAATACATACGGATGGCAGCCAGTTCCAATTTCGGCAACATGTTCTCGATTCTCGGCGCTTCGCTCTTTCTGCCTTTCGTCCCGCTGTTGCCGATCCAGGTTCTGACCAACAATTTCCTTTACGATCTCTCGCAGACCGCCATCCCCAGCGACAATGTCGATCCGGATTGGCTCTCCAAACCGCGACGCTGGGATATAGGCGACTTGCGCCGGTTCATCCTGTTCATCGGACCGATAAGCTCGATCTTCGACTATCTCACCTTTTTCGTGCTGCTGCGATTTTTCGGCGGCGCCGAAAACCCCGCCCTGTTCCGGGCGGGATGGTTCGTCGAATCGATATTCACGCAATCGCTCATCGTCCACGTCATCAGGACCGATCGCATCCCATTCCTGCAAAGTCGGGCCAGCCGTCCGCTCACCGTAGCGACCCTCGCCGTAATGGCGGTCGGAGCGATGCTCACGCTGCCGCCCTTCGCCTCCGTGATCGGGTTCGCGCCTTTGCCCCTCACATATTGGCTCTACGTGGTCCTGATGATCCCTGCGTATCTGGCGCTTACCCAGGTCGCCAAGTCGTGGTTCAACCGGCGAAGCCGGCGCGTCAGCCTTTCACCACCACATTGACGAGCTTGTCGCGGACGACGATGACTGTGACTATTTCCCTGCCGCCGATCCATTCGGCGGCCTTGGGCAGCGCGAGCGCGCGGGCGCGAAGTTCATCTTCGGGCAACCCTACGGCCACGATCAGGCGATCGCGGATCTTGCCGTTGATCTGAACCACGACTTCCTTTTCCTCGTCGGCGCAGAGCGCCTCGTCCCATACGGGCCATGGGGCCCTGGCCAGGCTTCCGGAATGACCGAGGCGTTCCCAGAATTCTTCGCCAAGGTGCGGCGCGTAGGGCGCGAGCAGGAGGACGAAAGATTCCCAGGCCGAACGGGGAATCGCAGGCAGACGGGCGGCTTCGTTCAGAAAAATCATCATCTGCGAAATTGCGGTGTTGAAATTCAGGGCGGCCGTATCGTTGCTGACCTTTTTGATGGTCTTGTGCAGCAGCTTGAGGAAGGCTCCCTCGGGCGGTGTTTCGGCGAACGGTTTTTCCGACAGTCCCCAGGCTTTTTCGAGGAAGCGGCTCACGCCGATGAGCCCGGCTGTCGCCCAGGGTTTGGAGACTTCGAGCGGGCCCATGAACATTTCATAGACGCGCATCGAGTCGGCGCCGAATTCGCGGATAATGTCGTCCGGATTGACGACATTGCCCTTGCTCTTGGACATCTTCTGGTTGTCCTCGCCCAGGATCATGCCCTGGTTCACGAGGCGCAGGAAGGGCTCGTCGGTGTTCACCACGCCGATGTCGAAAA
>JBDKUJ010000070.1:0-3588 GCA_039679665.1 Rectinema sp.
GATAAGATTCTGAGCGAAAAATCGACTATTGGCCTGGAAGTAATTTATGAGGGCATGGAACTCCGATTTGAACATGTGCACAACGCGTTTGTTCTTGATTATATCAATATTATCGCGCCTGGCTGGAAAACTAGGCGCGGCATTTCGATAGGGTCTACTGAATCAGAAGTGAAGTCGGCTTATGGCAGCAATTTAGTGATGTTACCGGCCTCGCAGCCCGGCGAAAAAAGGGCGATTGGCGGCTTCGACTACGGGAATGGCTATTGTATGGAGGTTTCTTCCAACGATTTTTATTGGAAGGCAATCGAATTGTTGCCCTACGGACCCGAAATTGCCATAACAATTCTGATAGATATGTCAGGTAAAGTTAATTACATCAGCTTTTTCAGGCCGATATAGGCAATTCGACTTTCAATCGCGCAACTTGGCAATTGTTTGAGTCCACACAAGCTAAGGCTTCGGGGCCGGGCACCGGGGTGTCTGCCCTTGCCTGCGTACCATCCGCGGCGCTACAGTCGATCAGAGGCCGAAAGTGATGATGAGTATCAAGGATATTGCGAAACTGGCGGGCGTTTCACCCTCGACGGTGTCGCGGGTCATCAATCAGAGAAAGTATGTAAAACCCGAACTTCGCAAGCGCATCATGGCGGTAGTGCAGGAAACGGGCTATGTACCTAATCATGCCGCCCGATCAATGGTTCTGAAGCGAACTTTCACCGTGGGGATCGTCATTCCCTATGGCTTCAACATGTTCCAGCGCCAGCTCTTCTCGATTATCGAACGCCAGCTCGAGACCCACGGCTATCACACCCTCTTCTTCTTCGTGCAATGGGATGCGGAAATGGAACTCAAGTGCCTCCGCCGCATCAAGTCGGAGAACCTGGACGGCGTCATCATGATGCACGAAGTCACCCACCCCGATTTCTACTCATATCTAGCCAACGCGCCCATGCCCGTAGTCCTCTGTACCTTCGAACACGGAAACTTCGGCTGGCCGTCGATCCATGTCGACGAAGAGGCCGCGGCGCGGGGCGCGACCGAGTACCTCATAGGCCTCGGTCACCGCCGCATTGGATTTATCGCCGGCGCGCACTTCTCCTTCTCGGTACAACGTGCTTCCGGCTACAGAACCGCACTCGAGTCAGCGGGCATCGGCTACGACGAGTCCCTCGTCGTCACGGCAACCGGCTATAGCGCGGAACAGGGGCGCAACGGTATGCTCCGGCTCCTTGAGCGGGGTCTCCCCCCGAGCGGGCTTTTCGCATCCACGGACGAACTCGCCATCGGAGCGGTCCGGGCCCTCTATGAAGCCGGCTACAAGGTACCCGACGATGTCTCCGTCGTCGGCTTCGACGATATCGATGTAAGCGCCTACCTCGCGCCCGGGCTGACTACGGTCGCCCAGCCGATCGAGGAAATGGGCCTCAAGACCGCAGACGTCATGTTCCGCCTCATTTCGGGCGAGACTTCGAACGACATGTCGACCGTCTTCGGCCACCGTCTGGTCGTGCGCGAATCCACGAGGTCGTACAAAAGCTAGCCTCAGGTCCCGGGCCCGAAACGGGATCGAGACCTGAGGCTGGGCCGCAGGCCGGTTTTAAGTCCGGCCGGTTTCGAGTCCGGCCCGCTTCAGATGGACTTCAGGCGTCCAGTGCCTTGGTCGCGATTTTCTCGAGCACTCTGGCCTTGAAAACTTCCAACGCCATGCCGTTTTCCTGTTTTCCGTCGCGGAAGCGCACCGACACGGTGCCTTCGTCCCGCTCCTTCTGCCCGACGATGAGCATGTAGGGGATTTTCTGCCCCTGCGCGTCGCGGATTTTGGCGTTCATGCGCTCGTCGGAGAGCATGGCGAAGGCGCGTATGCCTGCACCCTTCAGGTCGGCGGTCACTTTTTTCGCGTAGTCGGCGAAATCGCCGCCGACGGGGATGACGGCCACCTGGTCCGGCATGAGCCAGACGGGGAAGGCGCCTGCGTAGTTTTCGATGAAAACGCCGAAGAAACGCTCGAGCGACCCGAGAAGGGCGCGGTGGACCATGTAAGGCCGCTTGCGCTGACCGTCGGCGTCGATGTACTCGATCTGGAACCGTTCCGACATGTTGAAGTCGAACTGGATGGTGGTCATCTGCCACTCGCGGCCGATGGCGTCCTTGATCTTGAGGTCGATCTTGGGACCGTAGAAGGCTCCGCCGCCCTCGTCCACCTCGTACGCGAGCCCTTCTTTTTCGATGGCCTTGCGGAGGGATTCGAGCGCGGTGGCCCACCGCTCGGGATCGCCCACGGAGTGCTCGGGCTTGGTGGCGAGATACGCCTTGATCTCGGTGAAGCCCAGTGTCTTCCACATCGAAAGGCTGAAGCGCAGAACCTCGGCGATTTCGCCCTCGATCTGCTCCGGCGTACAGAAGATATGGGCGTCGTCCTGGGTGAACCCCCGGACGCGCATGAGGCCGTGGAGGACGCCCGAGCGCTCGTAGCGATACACGGTGCCGAGCTCGGCCCAGCGCAGGGGAAGATCGCGGTAGGAGCGAGTCGCGCTCTTGTAGATCATGATGTGGAAGGGGCAGTTCATCGGCTTGGCATAGTAATCGTCGTCGTCGATCTTCATGGGCGAATACATGTTGCCCTTGTAGAAGCCCAGGTGACCCGAGGTTTCCCAAAGCCAGCTTTTGCCGATGTGCGGAGTGAAGAGGATTTCGTAGCCGTTTTTGTAGTGTTCTTCACGCCACCAGTTTTCGAGTTCCACCCTGAAGCGCCCGCCCTTGGGATGCCAGTAGATAAGGCCAGGACCGGCTTCCTCGTGGGTCGAGAAGAGGTCGAGTTCCTTTCCGAGGCGGCGGTTGTCGCGCTTTTCGGCTTCTTCGAGCATCCTGATGTGCGCTTCGAGCTCGGCCTTGGACACGAACGCGAAGGCGTAGATCCTGGTGAGCATGGGGCGCTTTTCGTCGCCGCGCCAGTACGCTCCGGCGATAGTCTTGAGCTTGAAGGAATCGGGACGGATTTCCCTGGTCGACGCGACGTGGGGTCCACGGCAGAGGTCGACGAAATCGCCCTGTCTGTAGAGCGAAATGGTCCCCTCTTCGAGGCCTTCGATCAGTTCGAGTTTGAAGGGCTGATCCGCGAATGCCTTGCGCGCCTCGTCCTTGCTCACTTCGCTGCGGACGAATTCGGCATTCGCCGAAATGATGCGGCGCATTTCCTTCTCGATGGCGGGAAGGTCTTCGTTGGTTATCGGAGAAGGGAAAAGGAAATCGTAATAGAACCCGTCTTCGATGGCGGGGCCTATGCCGAATTTGGTTCCCGGATAGAGGTGCATGACGGCTTCGGCCATCACGTGTGCGGCTGAATGGCGAATCTGTCCGATGTCGGCTGACATGGCGACGCTCCTTATGGAAGGCTTGCCTTCGCGTAAGGACGAACCCCTCAAGAAAACCTGACAGGTTTCCGGATGCGGTCCGCGGTGCCACCTTACTTCGGCTCCCCGCGACGGGGGCCGCTCTCTTCGCCCTGTAACGGGGGCATCCGTTCCTGGTTACTCGGCCAAGTCCGATATCGATGCGCGCAGGGCGCTGAATATCGCCGCCCGAATGCGG
>JBDKUJ010000071.1:0-6142 GCA_039679665.1 Rectinema sp.
GCATAAAGGCGAAATTTTCGCTTTTCGCGACGCGGAGTTTCCAGAAGGCAGGATTTACTTCCGTTCCTGGCTCAGCATCGATCTGCTCAAGAATCCGCAATCAAGCTCCGCTCTCGATTCCGGGCTGCGGGGCGCCGCTCTGGGGTCGCTCGCCACGATTCTTCTCACCATCGCGCTGGCTTTTCCGTTGGGTGTCGCGGCCGCCATCTGGCTTGAGGAATACGCCCGGGACAACAGGATCAACCGTTTCATAAGCCTCAACATCTACAATCTTGCGGGCGTGCCCTCCATCATCTACGGAATGCTGGGGCTTGCCCTGTTTGTAAGGGCCCTGGAACCGCTCAGTTCCGGAGCTGTGTTCGGCGTGGCGGGAGACGGGAATGCGAGCGGGCGAACCATACTTTCGGCCTCGCTCACCCTGGCGCTCCTGGTGTTGCCCGTTATAATCATCAACGCGCAGGAAGCCATCCGCGCGGTCCCCCAATCCTTGAGGCAGGCTGGACTCGCCCTGGGCGCCACGAAATGGCAGACCATCTGGCACCATGTGCTGCCGGCGAGCGCGGACCGCATCCTGACCGGCACGGTGCTCGCCATGTCGCGCGCCCTGGGAGAGACGGCGCCCCTTGTTGTGGTGGGGGCTTCCACTTTCCTCTCGCAGGACCCGACGGGACCCTTTTCGCGCTTCACCACCCTGCCCATCCAGATTTATCAATGGACCGCGCGTCCGCAGGGCGAATTCAGAAGCCTCGCGGCCGCCGCGATCCTCGTGCTGCTGATCCTTCTGCTGGCGCTCAACGCGACGGCCATAATCATGCGCAACCGCTACAGGTCGCGCCGGAGAACCGGAACATGATCGATCCGACTGTTTCACACAGGGCGTTTGTGGCGCCTGCGGTACCTGCTGTGGTATCTGTGGTGCCTGCGCTTTCCGCGGCCGCTTCCGACAGGGACGACCATGGTCCCGCTCTGGATGTCCGGAACATGAGCATCGAATACTCCGACGGCCACGTCGCCGTCAGGAATCTGACGCTTGCGTTTCCGAAGCGCTCGGTGACAGCCATCATCGGACCTTCAGGCTGCGGCAAGAGTACCGCCCTCAGGGCATTCAACCGCATGAATGAACTCATTCCGGGCACCAAAACGACGGGACAGGTGCTGTTCCACGGCATAGACATATACGGGTCCGCGGTAGATCCCGTCCAGGTCCGGAGACGGATCGGCATGGTATTCCAGAAGCCGAACCCGTTTCCCAAAAGCATCTACGAAAACATAGCCTGGGGGGCGCGCATCAACGGCTGGACCGGTGACATGGACGAACTTGTCGAATCGTCCCTGAGGCAGGCTTCGCTCTGGGATGAGGTCAAGGACAAGCTCAAAAGGAGTGCCCTTGCTCTGTCCGGAGGCCAGCAGCAGCGGCTCTGTATCGCCCGCGCCTGCGCCCTCAAGCCCGAGATACTGCTCATGGATGAACCCACCAGCGCCCTCGATCCCCTCTCGACCTCCAAGATCGAAGGCCTTCTCGACGAGCTGAAGACGCTGTATACAATCATCATAGTGACGCACAACATGCAGCAGGCCGGGCGGATTTCCGACATGACCGCCTTCCTTTTCACCGGAGACCTGATCGAGTTCGCGCCGACCAGGCAGCTCTTCGTAACGCCGCGCGACGAACGCACCGAGCGGTACATTTCCGGGCGCTTCGGTTGAACGCCTGAGCGCCTGAAAGGGACGGAGGAATATCCCATGACGGATAGGACGAGGCTCTCTGGCGAACTGTCCAGAATCGACGACCTCATCGGTGAAATGGCGGCCAAAGCGGGCGAAGCGCTCCGCATGGCACTCCTTGCGATGAAGACACAGGATCTCGAACTGGCCAAACGCGTAAAAACGGGCGACGCCGAAATCGATGCCCTGCAGGTCGAAGTCGAAGATATCGCCTCCATTACGCTTGCGACGCAGCAACCCGTGGCTTCCGATCTCAGGATCATGGTCGCGGCCTTCAAGGTGGCTGCCGATTACGAGCGCGCCGCCGACTACGCGGTGCATCTGGCGAAAGCGGCGAAGAAATTCGCAGGCGAGCCCAGGTCGCGATTGGTGGAACGGCTCGCCAGAATGGCGGAACTCGACGGAAAAATGATGAAGGGAACAGCCGAAGCCTTCAGGACGAGATCGCCCGAACTTGCGGCTTCGGTGGCGGCCATGGACGATATGGTCGACGCAGAGCACAAGGCCATGATCGACGAAGTGCTCGACATGATGCGCGAGAGACCCGACGAAGCCGAAAGGGCCGCAAAACTGCTCACTACATCGGGCTACCTCGAACGCCTGGGCGATCACATGACCAATGCCTGCGAGTCGGTCGTATTCATGGTACGGGGAACGAGAGTCGATCTGAACGAGTGAAGCGCGGGAGGAATCGATGGAAACGCCGACGGAGATTCTGATCGTCGAAGACGATCCCGACATCGCCGAACTGCTCGAAGTGACATTCGCCAAGGAAGGCTGGCACAGTTCGCGCGCGGCCGACGGCGAAGCGGCGCTTGCCCTGCTCGCTTCCCGGAATTTTTCCGCCTGCGTCCTCGATCTCATGCTTCCGGGCATGGACGGGCTCGCCGTACTGCGCTCGTTGCGCGGATCGGCACAGGGCCGGGAGCTTCCGGTCGTCATCGCCTCGGCTCGCGGCGAGGATAGCGACATCGTCTCGGGCCTCGATCTCGGCGCCGACGATTACCTGGCCAAACCCTTCAGCCCGAAAGTACTCGCCGCCAGACTGCGCGCCATCCTGCGGCGATCGCTCCAGGCCGACCCCGATCAGGAAGCCGGCGGGGAGGCTAGTCAGGAATCCGCGGATGAGCCCCTGAAAGTGTCGGGCGTTCTCCTCGACCCGCGCAAGCACAAAGTCGAATTCGCAGGCGTCCCGATCGCGCTTTCCGCCACCGAATTCGCGGTTCTCGAACTGTTCATGCGCGAACCCGGACGCGTCTTTACGCGTTCACAAACCATAAGCCTCGTGAAAGGCGAAGACTATCCGGTGACCGACAGAGCCCTGGATGTGCATATCCTGTCGCTCAGGCGAAAGCTCGGCGAAGCGGGCGAGTTCATCGAAACGGTGCGCGGTATCGGGTATCGTTTCAAGGATCTTCCATGAAAACGAGTCTCTTCGGGAGGACCTTCGGCATTGTCGCGGGAGTCGTGATAGCCGTCACGGCCATCGTGCTCGCAGTCGGTCTCGCAGCCACCGAAAAGCTCTACATCGAATCCAATGCCGCCGCCCTGGAACGCGCGGCGCTCTCCGCCGCCGCTTTCCTTCCTCCCGAAGCGCTTCAAAAAGGCGATCCGCAGGAGGCTGCCGCATTCTGTACACGCCTCGCCGAAGCCGCCGGTTTCCGCGTCACTTTGATCGACTCGACCGGACAAGTCCTGGCCGATTCCGGTGCCGAAGCGTCCGCGATGGCAAACCATGGCGACAGGCCGGAAATTTCCGCTGCCCTGGCGGGAAAAGAGTCCTGGTCCCGCCGCCGCTCCGACACGCTGGGCGAATGGATGCTTTACGCGGCCGTGCCTCTATATGGACCGGATGCAGGACCGTCCGCAGGGCTTCCCGCCGATGCCGCGCTCAGGCTCGCCCTCCCCCTGCCCGGGCTCATGGACGATCTGGCCGGTGTCCGGTGGAGCCTGGCCGCGGCAGCCCTTGCGGCAGCATGCGCGGCGCTCGTCGCCAGCGGAGCCTTTACCCGCCTGCTCTCCCGCCCTCTGAGCCGCCTGTCCGAGCGCGCCGGCCGTTATCTTTCCGGAGACCTCGAACCACGCAAATTTCCGGAGGATGGCCCCGCCGACATACCGCGCGAATTCCTCATCCTCTCCGACGCTCTCGACTCGATGGCGGCGGGGCTGATGCAAAAAGCGTCCGAAGCCGAAGCGCTCGGCAAACGGTATTCTGCCATTCTGGACTCCGCCGGTGAAACCATCATCGCGCTCGATACCTCGCTTCGAATCGTCGAAGCGAATCCCGCGGCGCACGAACTCTTCGAGGCCGCACCGGGTTCTCTTCCGGGGCAAACGCTCGCCGAAGCTGCGGGTTCAACCGCATTGTCCTCCATGGCGGCAGGTTGCCTTTCTACCTTACGTGCGGAAAAAAAAGAAATTTCCCTGTACTCCAAGTCCGAACGGACACTGCTCGTCAATGTTTCTCCGCTCGGAGACGACGGATCGGAGGGACTGGTCCTGACCGCCACCGATACGAGTGCATTGAGGCGCCTGGAAACGGTGCGCCGCGATTTCATTGCCAACCTGTCCCATGAACTCAGGACCCCCATTCAACTTATCCGCGGCTTCGCGGAAACGCTCCGGGCCGGAGAGGAAACCCCCGAACAGGCGCAACACTATATCGAGATAATCGAAAAAAACGCGATCCGGATGGAGCGGATCATCGCCGACCTACTCTCTCTGGCCCGACTCGAAAGGGATTCTTCGGGATGGATGACGGTCGGGCCCTGCAGTCTCAAAGCGATAGCGGACACTGTGCTCGAATCGATGGCGCCCCAGGCCGCGGCAAGATCGATCGGCCTGGAATTCCGATATCCGGAAGACCTGAAGTTTACGGCCAATTCCGGCTTGGTCGAGCAGGCACTGATCAATCTCGTGGAAAATGCGGTTCGCTACTCTCCTCCCGAATCCATCGTCATGATCGAAGGCCGGGTATCGGGTGATTCGCTTGAGCTTTCGGTGCGCGACCGGGGTGCAGGCATACCTGCACCCGACCTCGAACGCATTTTCGAGCGCTTCTATCGTGCCGACAAATCGAGAGACAGGAAGTCCGGCGGAACCGGACTTGGCCTCGCCATCGTACGTCACATTGCCCTTGCCCATGGCGGTACCGTCCAGGCCGAAAGCTGGGCGGGCGAAGGTTCGGTGTTCACTTTGCGTCTCCCTCTCGCGGGACCTCCTGCGGCAACTGTGGAGCCGGCATCCGGAGACATACTGTCCTGACCCAGCAGGCTGTGCCATCATCATCTACCAGCACGGAAAGCCCGCATGATGATCCCGCAAACCGGTGCAGGCCGGCCGGCAATTCAACCGGACAGCCCGACCCGGAATCGCTTCCCACCCGCGCGGCGAAAGGGCTTTCGTGGAGCCATGGCCCGGGCCCCGGGAGTGTCACCGGAAAACGCTCCGCTTCCCTGAACAGATCGGCCCTGAATGTACCCACGGCGAGTTTTTCGGCCACCGATTCCGCCTGGAGCGACCAGGGATCGGCAACACGCCCTTTCCAGCTCTCCTCCAGCCTTTCAAGCGGATATTTCCACGGATTGAAACCCGAATTTTCCATGATTCGCGCAACTTCCGCGGCATATCCCGATTCGAAACCGAGAGCGAGCTCTACCCTTTCTCCTGGAAAAGGCATTGAAAACGGCGCCTGTGCGGCGGCTCGAACCTGGAGCGGATAAAGGCCGCCCGCCGGATGCATCCTGTTTCGCCCGATAAAGGGATAGGCGAGAATCGGCTGACTGAATCCGAGCGGCACTTCAATTTCGAGTTCTCCGCCGGGCCCGGAAACCGCGGAAACCGGCTCGCCCCGCCTGTCGGTCCATTCCACGACATAGCTGATGTCACCCGCAGCGGCCCAGGATTCCGGAAGGGCGGGAAACGTCAGTATCAACCTCTGGGCGATGGGAAGGCTCCCGCCCGAGCACCCGCACAGCGCTATAACGACCGCCAGCGCCGCGGATATCGTGAGGATGAAAAACGCGGACTCGTAGCGGGCGCCCGCAACCCGTAAAGCTGCATGATTTTGCCGCATCCATTGAACTTCCACCCATATAACGCGCGTGCGGCCATGAATCGATTGAATTTCCCGGCATTTATGCACAGTTTTGTAGAAACTGGAGCAAATGCGAGCCAATCTCAAAAGTAACCGACTTTTGAAATTGGCTCAAAAACCGGAGCCTTTCAAAAAGGGGTCAACAGTGCGGTTTTTCCGCGGATTTCAGTCTGGCCATCAAGTCCTTGCGCCATAGAGCGAGCATTTCCCTGCAGGGAGCGGAAGCCCAGTCGGGGTAAGTCCAGGGAAGAGAATGAAAAGCCCCTTTTTCATAGATCAGCGTCAGCTCGCAGAATATGCCGGAAGCGAGCGCGATCCTGT
>JBDKUJ010000072.1:0-1507 GCA_039679665.1 Rectinema sp.
GGGCTTTGTGGCGCTGGATCTGCGCGGCGAAGAGGCTGTCAGAGAGTCCGCCATGGGCATGCTGTCGCGCGTACCCGAAGATTGCCATATCGAGGGATTCCTGGTTCAGCCGATGATTCGCGGCGGAAGGGAAGTGTTCATCGGAGCTCAGCTCGATGCGCAGTTCGGCCCTGTCATCGCCTTCGGTCCCGGCGGCATTCTCGTCGAGTTGCTGAACGGTACCGATTTTCTTCGGCCGCCATTCGGCAAGGACGAGGCCCTCCTTTTCATCAAGCGAAACGCGGTATTTCCGCTTCTCTCCGGAGTACGCGGAGAAAAACCTGCCGACATAGGTGCGATAGCGACGACGCTCGTCAGGCTCGGAGAGTTCATGCTCGCGAACGACGGGATCGTGGAATCGGTCGATCTCAATCCATTCCTGGCATTCGGTGCAGGCTCGGGCGGATTCGCGCTGGACGCCCGCATCAAGGAGGCGGACGCGTGAGCATTTCGACAGCCATAAGCAGTACGGGCACGGACGGCGTACTCATCAGAGGGTACCCTCTTACCGAACTCATTGCCAAAGTGAGTTTCGCGGAGGTCGTTCACCTCAGTCTGCGGGGAGAATTGCCCGACCGGAAAACTGCGCGCCTGATCGATGCCATTCTCGTGAGTTCGGTCGATCATGGTCCGGACGCGCCTTCTACGCATGTAGCAAGGGCGGCGGCCAGTTGCGGCGTACCCTTGGCGACGGCAGTCGCCGCAGGCATCGCGTCGATAGGAACCAACCACGGCGGAGCGGGCGAGGCCTGTGCGCGCCTCCTGCAGGAAGCTCTCTCCAGCGCAATGGATTCGAACCCGGATGAAGTCCTTCGGAACGCTGCCGTAGCCATAGTCGAGCGGGCCGCTGCTTCCGGATCGCATTTCCCCGGCTTCGGCCATCGCGTTTACAAAGAAAAGGATCCCCGCGCGGAGACGTTGTTCGCATTCGCGCAGGAACTCGGACTTTACGGCATGCACGCGCGGCTTGCCCGGCTCGTCGCGGAAGAGCTCGGCAAGGCCAAGGGAAAACATCTCGTTCTGAACATTGACGGAGCGCAGGCGGCGTTGCTCTCCGATCTGGGTTTCCCCTGGCAGCAGGTTCAGCCGCTTTTCATCATAGGGCGCAGCCTGGGACTTTGCGCCCAGGCCGGAGAAGAAATCGGAAGCGCCGTTCCGCTCGGCTACCTGAAATCGGCGCGGGTTCTCGCCGAGTATTCGGGGCCGTGCCGCCGTGCGGCCGGATTAGCTCCGAAAGAAGAGAACAGGCAATGAAAAAGGGAAAATCCGTGGCGGTGACGGCAGAAAACACGCCGGGAACCAGGCTCGGAAAGGATATACGGCTTTCTGGGCCTCTCTATCTCATGCTTCTGCCGGCGCTGGTTTATTTTGTCATATTTCACATTATCCCGATCGCCAACATGTCGATGGCCTTCCAGGATTTCAGGATCATGGGCAACAGCCCATGGGTCGGACTCAAACACTTCAA
>JBDKUJ010000073.1:0-2484 GCA_039679665.1 Rectinema sp.
ATTTTCCTGTTTATCCTGTTCGGATCGTTCCTCGAAAAGACGGGACTCGGCCAGTTTTTCATCGATATTTCCAACGCGATCGCCGGATGGGCATCGGGCGGACCCGCCAAGGTAGCCGTCATCGCGAGCGCCCTCGAAGGTACGGTTTCCGGTTCTTCCGTCGGCAACGTCGTCGGATCGGGAAGCTTCACTATTCCGATGATGAAAAAGCTCGGATACAAGCCCGAGTTTGCGGCGGCCGTCGAAGCCACCGCTTCGACCGGCGGGCAGATCATGCCCCCCATCATGGGCGCGGCGGCCTTCCTGATGGCCGAGTTCACGAGCATCCCCTACGGGCGCATCGCCCTCGCCGCGGTGATTCCGGCGATGCTTTACTTCTTCGCCGTATTCACCCAGGTGCACTTCGAAGCCAAGAAACTCGGTCTCAAGGGAATGAAACGGGAAGATTTGCCCAAAGCGCGCGATCTCCTTCTGAAAAAGGGCTATCTGATCGTTCCGCTCTTCGCGATAATCTACCTGCTGGTAGATGGCGCCACTCCGATGAAAGCCGCCATGTGGGGCATTATCATTTCCGTAGCGGTCGCCGGTATCGTGTCGATTATTACCAAGCCGCGCGGCGGTGAGTGGACTTTCCGCTTCATGGATATCGTAAAGAGCTTCGAAACCGGAGCCCGCGGCGCCCTCGGCGTGATCGCCGCCTGTGCCTGCGCCGGAATCATCATCGGCGTAGTGACCAAAACGGGACTCGGCCTCAAGCTGGGCGAAATTCTCGTAGCCGCGGCCGGAGGAAACCTTTTCCTCACTCTCGTATTTACGATGATCACCTCGCTGATCCTCGGCATGGGCGTCCCCACGACGGCCAATTATGTGATCACTTCCACGATCGCGGCTCCCGCGATCGTTATGATCCTCAACCAGACTGCCGGATATCCCTTCCCGCCCAACTCCGAAGCGGTCATCCTGGCGGCCAACATGTTCGCCTTCTATTTCGGCGTTCTGGCCGACATAACGCCACCCGTGGCGCTCGCGGCTTTCGCCGGATCGGCGATAGCCAAATCCGACCCGATGAAGACGGCCGTGCAGGCCACCAAACTCGGGATAGCCGCGTTCATCATCCCCTACATTTTCGTCTATAACCCCGAAATGCTTCTCTTCGGTGTGGCTGACCGGCCGGTCATGATGGTCGTGATGATCATTACTTCCATCATCGGTATTGTCGGGTTGGCTGCGGGTGTCGAAGGGTACCTCCTCACGAATATGAAGTGGTACGAGCGGATAGCGGCCGTCGTAGGCGGCCTCGGGATGGTTACCCCCGCCCTATGGGACGACTTGGTCGGCGGCGCGCTTCTCGTTGCGGTGGTACTGCTGCAAATCTCGAAATCCAGGAAAAAGGCTACGCAAATCGCGGCCTGACCGCGATCGCCAAAGCTTTCGATGTATAAAGAGGCGGCCTAAGCGGCCTAAGCATGCCGCTTAGGCCGCCCTTTTTCAGGCTCCGGCCCGAGCTATCCTTACGATATCGGCGAACACGCCTCCCGCGGTCACCGCAGCGCCCGCTCCCGGCCCTTTTACGACAAGAGGGTACCTGTCGTAGCGGGCGGTGGTGAAAGCGACCATGTTTTCAGTGCCCGCAAGATTGCGGAACGGATCATCGGGACCCGCTTCCCGGAACGCAAGCCTGGCGGTCCCGTCGCTTTCGATGGTCGATACGTAGCGCAGAACGGCTCCGCGGGAAGCGGCATTTTTCCGCTTGCGATCGTACTCGGCGTCGAATTTTTCGAGTTCCCGGAAAAAGGATTCGACATCGGGGGCGTCAAAACAGGTTTTCGGCAACAGAGGTTCGATGCGGATGTCGGCGAAATCGAGTCCTATCCCTGCTTCGCGCGCCAGAATCAGCGTTTTTCTGGCCGTATCGGTCGCGGAAAGGTCATCGCGCGGGTCTGGCTCGGTATAGCCGAGGGCTTGGGCCTCGCGTACGAGCGCAGAAAATCGCTTTCCCCCGGAAAATGAATTGAGGACGTAACTGATGGTTCCCGAAAGGACGGCTTCGATTCTGACGATCCCGTCGCCGGAGGATACCAGGTCCTGAAGCGGGGCGATGACCGGCAGGCCGGCACCGACGGTCGTCTCGTAGCGATAGGGTATGCCGTTCTCGCGGGCGTATCCGGTGAGAGCCCGATAGCGTTCCACCGGACCGGCGTTGGCCCGCTTGTTGGGTGTGACGATGGCTATCGCGGCGTGCAGGATTCCTTCGTAGAATTCGGGCAGATCGTCGGAGGCCGTGCAATCGCAGAAGATCGTGCCGGGAAGACTCATGGATTTCATGCGCGCGACGAAAGCGCTCATATCGTTCGGCTCGCCTCCTGCCAGCGCATCGCGCCATTTGACCGGATCGATTCCGGATTCGCTGATCGCCATGCGATGCCTGTTCACAAGGCCCGAAAGATCGATCCGGATCGAATGCCGCGCGAGCAGGGTGCTGCG
>JBDKUJ010000074.1:0-7201 GCA_039679665.1 Rectinema sp.
ATCGAGATATTCATACATCGAATTCCTCCTTGTTTCGGGCGCGAAACACAAAAGAAATTTAAGCGGCCTTCGGCTCAGTCCGTCAATTTCCCGGCGCAGATATCAGGTCTGGCATTCCGGGCAAAAACACGAAGCTCCGCCCAAATACTGTATTCTTTCTATTCTGCTTCCGCATCCGGGGCAGCCGCGCCCCACTGTTTCCCTGCTCAGTATCCGCTCATACTTGCCGGGCTTGCCGAAAAGATCGTATTCGTCGCTTCTTCCGCCCTTTTTTATTGCATCATCCAGTGTCTTCCCTATGGCGTCAAAAAGCCTTCTTCTCTCGCCTTTATCGAGGCTGGCGATCGGGTGTTTGGGGTGCAGTTTCGCGGTGAACATGATATCCTGGGCGATTGCGTTTCCCAATCCGGGTATCAGTTGATCCTGGGTAAGCAATCCTTTTACGCTTCGCTTTTCACTCTTTACGCAGTCATCGATCAAACCGGAAAAATATTCAAAAGTGAATCCGGAATCCACGGGAGTCGGCCTCATGTCACGTATATATTGCCTCTTCAGCTCTTCTCCGCGCTTGAATATTTCCATGGCTCCCCACATTTGCGTCATTGCGGAGAAGGCCGTAGCATCGTCGAAAGTGAGAAGAAGATGATATTTCCCCGGTATCGAATCCAGGGAATCGTGATAGAGAATTTTCCCTCCGCATTCGCCCAAAACAAGGACATGGCCATTATTCAATGGCACGAATAACCATCTTCCCTTCGAATAAGCGGCACCGATTTTTTTACCTTCGGTCAACGATGCGAACTCTTCCGGCTCAGTATTATACCAGACGAATTTATGCGGGGAGTTCCCCAATAAACCCTTTTTTATGACCTTCCCCTGTAAGGTTCCGCTTATTTGCGCGGCCAATGTAACGTATTCGGGCAGTTCGAACATGGTTTCTCCAAATCACGTCGCCTTGACAAATGCCTGACCGAAGCCCCTCTCCCCAAGGGGGAGGCTTGGTCGATAGTGAGTAGTATAGAGGCTTTTTCAAAAACTGGAAGACTTTTGGAATTGGCTCACATCACCTTTTCCGTCTGTTGCTGACGTACACTATCAGGAGAAGGAAAAGCACGATTCCAAAGCCCGTCCACTTCCCTGCGTCCCCCCAGCCCAGAGCGACCAGAAGATTGGTGAGCGTCTGAAGGAAAATCGCGCCCAGAACCACGCCCAGATAATTTCCGTCGCCGCCGGTCAGAGGTACGCCGCCGACAACGGCCGCGGCGATGCTGGGCATCACATAATTCGATCCCATGTCCTTGAAGGCCAGACCCATATTGCCGAGAAGCAGAAGACCTATGAGACTCGCGAGAACGCCGCTCACCACATAGGAGATGGACCTTATTTTTTTCACATCGACGCCGCTTAAGTGAGCGGCGACAGGATTGGCTCCGACGCCGAAAAGCAGTGCGCCCAATCTCGTCTTGTAAAGAAACACCATGACTATAATCGTAAGCGCGATGAGCAGAAACATGATATTTGGAATCGGTCCCGATGTCCTGGCCGCGATTATCTGAAGAACCGGCGAGGGTTTCCCGGTAATGTTTTTCCCCGCGGTATAGACGTTTATTCCGCCTTGAATAATCTGCGACATGGCCATAGTCACGACCAGCGGCGGCAATTTCACGTACGCCGTAAGCAGCCCGTTTGCGGCGCCCACCAGCAACCCTATCCCCAGCGCGACCAATAACGCTATCCACAGGTTTTCGTTCTTCCCGTCCATCATGCTGGCGGTCAGAACCGCGGTCGCCGTGGCGGTATAGCCCACCGAAAGATCGAGACCCCCGCCCCCCGCGGCAATCACAATCATCTGGCAAAGCCCGAAAAGCGCGATGAATGATGAAAGTTTGATCGTCAACAGGATCTGACCGATACTGAGAAAGTTGGATACGGTGACTTCGCCGAGCAGAAAAAGAAATAGTATCAATAGCGCGGCGATTATCAGTTTTTTATATTTGACGAAGAATGAATTTGCCGACGCCGCCTGAAAAGATTTTTGCAGACTCATCCTATTTTGATCTCCTTGGTCCTGGTGCTGGCGGTGATATAAGCCTGGGAGCCTGCGATCGCTATGATGACTATCGCGCCACCGACGAGCGTCTGATACGCATAGGGAATATCCGCAAAGAAAATTATCTTGTTTACCAGGCTGAGTATGAGCGCGCCCACCAACGCGAAGTAGACATTGCCGCGTCCTCCCGCGAGGGCTACTCCACCGACCACCGCGGCCGCTATCGAGCGCAGGGTCAAAGGGTCGCCCATCCGCGCATCTCCGGATCCTGTTTGTCCCACAAAAAAAAGGGCGGCCAGGAATATGTACATGGAATTTATGACATAGGCGAGGATCTGCACTTTCGCCGTCTTGATTCCGCTTTCATAGGCGCTGTCGTTGTTGCCGCCGACCGCGTAGATGTATCTTCCCGTTCTCGTTTTGCTCACCATGAACCAAAGGAGGCATCCCGCCAGGATCAGTACCAGCGCGGGCGGAAAGAATGCGCCCACGGTTCCGAAAAATCCCGATACGTCCTTCAATGCGTTGAAATCGTAGAAAACGCCGAACCACCATACGGATTCGCCGCCTGGTGTCGGTCGCAGGAAAAGAGCGATTCCGAGCCAGATGAACGATGTGGCGAACGTCGCTATTACCGGCGGAATCCGCAGATATCCCGTTCCGAACCCGTTGATGACGCCGAGCAGAATCGCGACCAGGAAGGCAATAATGATCGCATACACGCCGGAGGCCGGGTCATTCTTTTTCATGACGAACGTGAGCACGCAAGTGAGCAGGGAGAGGGCCGATCCCGAAGACAAGTCCAGGCCCCCCGACAGAATGACGACCGCCTGCCCCATGGCCACCAGGATCAGCGGCGCGAAAGCGTTGATATTCCGCATTATCGACTTGGTTTCGAAAAAATTCTTCTGGAGCACGGCCGTCAGGACCAGCATGATGACGAGCATCAAAAAGCTCGAAAATTCCGGTTTTGAAGTTATTCTTCTGATGCCGCTTCCCCGCAGTTTTCCGCTTTTCATTTCACCGGCTCTCCTGATCCTTCGTCGACGCACATCGATGCCCTTATGGCGTTTTCTTCGCTGATTTCATCGGTTTCGAGAATCCTGACGATATTGCCTTCATACATGATCATGAGCCTGTCGCAGAATTCGACAAGTTCTTTTATGTCGGAGGCATAGAGGATGACGCTCATTCCGGTACCGCGGACTTCCTTGACGATATAGTCGTAGAGATCCATTTTCGCGCCGACGTCTATTCCTTTGGCCGGGTCCGAAAGGAGCAGCACCTTTATTTCCGAGGTAAGCCACTTTCCTATCACTACTTTCTGCTGATTCCCTCCCGAGAGCGTCGAGACCGGGACGTCGAGGCCGGCGGTCTTGATCGCGAGAATATCTGTAATACGCCCGCATTCCTTTCGATATTGTTTCCGGGGTATGAACAATGATTGCCGTTTCATTCCCAACTTCGGAAAGATGAGGTTCGAAAAAACGGAATGCCTCGGAAACAGGCCTTCGACTTCCCTGTCGCCGGGCACCAAAACGATGCCGTTCCGGATGGCTTTGCCGGGTTTCGTAAGCTTTATTTTTTTATCGTCGATTTTCGCGTCGCACGACAAGTTGCGGAAGTTGCCCGCCAAAGCCAGCATAAGCTCCTGTTGCCCCTGGCCTGCGAGCCCTCCGATTCCAAGAATTTCCCCTTTTCTCAAATCGAAAGAAATATTTTTAAGCACGGTGCCGAAATTCAGACTCCCGATACTCAATCGCGTGTCGCCGCAGGTCTGCGCGCAGTTTTTCGCTATCGCCGTTTCTTTCTGACTGCCCGTGATATGGAAAACTATTTCCCGGGCGTCTTTTTCATCCTTGTCGAAATCCAGACTCGCGACATTCTGGCCATTCCTGAAAATCGTGAGATCATCGCAAATTTCCATTACTTCCCAAAGCCGGTGCGAAGTGAAGACGATCGCCACCCCGCTCGCGGCAAGTTCGCGCATAAGCTTGAACAGGCTCTTTACCTGGGCTTCCTCCAGCGCCGCCGTCGGTTCGTCGAGTATCAGCAGCCGCGGCTTTGCGGAAACGGCTTTCCCTATCTCGACTATCTGCATCTCGCCCGGCGTAAGCTCGTAGACCTTTTTGTCTATATCAAGGCCGGGGAGCAGTTTTTGAACTATCTCCGCCGACTTCTTTTTGGCTGCTTTATTGTCCAGAGAATAACCTTTGCGCGTTTCATCGCCCAACACTATATTCTGCCAGATCGTCAGCTCGGCCACCAGGCTCAGATTCTGGTAGACCATGCCGATGCCCTGTTTTTTGGCTTCATAGGGATTTCTGTAGCGTACCACTTTGCCCAAATAGGCGATTTCGCCCGCATCGGGGGCATATGCTCCGGCGATTATTTTCGAGAGCGTGCTTTTCCCCGAACCGTTGGCTCCCAGGAGTCCCGTAATCCTTCCTTCGCGACAGGTGAGGTTCGCGCCGGACAAAGCGACAACGCCTCCAAAATTTTTCCTGACATTTTTCGCTTCCAGGATGTTCACTGTTCCACCTTCAAATTAAATGCTTCAGGAGACATGCGACATGTCTCCTGAAGCAATCGAAATTCAAAAACCGGTTACGGCGAGAAGCTTATTTGAACAAAGCATCCACATCCTTCTGGGCCATGATCTCGCTCAGCAGGTAGTCATCCGGTTTGTCCTTGAGCAGGGCCCAGCCTTCGTCGAAATTCGCGTCGGTGATGAACATCCCGACCTTGTAGAAATAGGTGTTGTTCTGGAGTATCCCGCTCTTGAAGTCTTTCCCGTTGAACAGACCCAATGCCATGCGGAAAGCCGTTCCGCCGATTCCGGGAGGATTGGGCTGGGCGCAGGCCTTGAAATCGGCCTTTTTATCGCGGAGCTTTTTCCATTCCTTGAAGAACGCGGTTCCCGGATCGCCGAACATTACTTTGGGCAATTTGCCGGCATCGAGGAAGGCCGAAAGTACGCCATACGCCTCGCCATCCTGCGTGATCACCGCGTCGATGGTTTTGCCGCTGCCGATGATCTGCGCGGTGACTTCCTTGGCTTTCGTCTGGTCCCAATAACCCGAGGTGTTCGCGATCAACTTGATGTTCGGATATTTCTTGAGAACGTCCGCGGTCGCCCTGATGCGGTCATTGTTGGCCGGATGTCCGTCGAGGCCGTAAATCTGGATGGCATTGCCGCTCTTCAGCGTGGAGAAAATAAACTCGGCGTTTTTGAGGTTCCAGGCATAGTGGTCGAGCGTTACGTTGAGGACGTTCGGTGCGGTGACTGTGGCGTCGAAGGACACCACGAGAATGCCCGCGGCCTGGGCTTCCCTTATGACGCCATTGAGCGCATCGGGAGAGTTGGGATTGACGAGGATGATGTCGACGCCTTTGGAGATGAAGTCGCGGATTATGTTCGCCTGTTCCGTGGCGTCGCCATTGGTGACATTGTTGACGATCTTGTAATCGGCGATCTTGCCCGCGGCTTTATACTCCTTTCCGACGGTTTCAAGAGCATCGATCATGATGTTTCGCCAGGATGTGCCCGACGAACCGGTTGAAATGCCGACGACCGGGATCTTGCCCGGTGCCGCGCCGGCGGAAACTCCGACGGCCATCAGCAGAATCAGGAAAATGCCGAAAAGACCTAATCCCCTTCTTTTCATACCGACTCCTCCCTTCATAGAATTCTCGAATCAGGAAATCCTTGATTCGATTTTGCCAGTCGTTTACCCAATTTCGCGCGAGAATGGGGCGAGAATTTCGTACCCGTCGCCCGTGACCACAATATCGTCTTCGATTCTTATGCCGCCGAAAGCGGATGAATAAATTCCCGGCTCCACCGTGGCGGTCGCCCCGGCGACAAGCGTGTGCGAGCTTTCGGGCGTAAACATGGGATAGGGTTCAAGATAGCGGAACCCCACTCCATGCCCCGTGATGTGCACGAATTCCCTGCCGTAACCCGCCATCGAGAGGGCTGCGCGAGCCTTCGCGTCCACCATGCCTCCCGAAACTCCCGGACGGATCGCCGAAAGCGCGGAATCCTGCGCGGCTTTGACCGCTTCGTTCGCGGCGATCTGCCCGGCGCGCGCATGCCCCGCAACCCTTGCCCTCGTGCGGTCGGACCAATACCCGTCGGCCACTACCGCCAGCTCGAGGAGCGACAGTTCTCCGGAAAGCAGCTTTCTGTCCGTCGTCACCTCGAAAGGCCTCCATCCCATGGCCGTTTCGGAATCGCCCACCGCAACCTGGGCGAACGCCCTTACTCGTCTGGCCTTTTTGTATCCGGTTCCGCGCACGAGCACCGCGCTTTCGACGGCCGCGGCGAGTTCTATCGCCGTTCTTCCCGCATCCGCCAAAGCAAAGAATACTTCGATGCCGATATTCGCGATTTCGCACGCGATCCTGATCTTTTCGATTTCCCATACGGTCTTGGACCTTCGCAGCGAGTCCAGCAAACCCGAGGCATCCGCGAACTCCGAACCGCCGAAGGAATTTTCGAGCAGATGCCGGAATCCTGTTCCGGGAACCCTGGGTTCCGCCGCATTCCCCGAAGCCGCAAGGGCGTCGAAATCTCCCTCTATTCCGATTTTTTTCCAGTGCTTCCGGCGGGAAAGATCCGTCAGGCAGCGCTGTATTTCGCTTTCCTGATCGGGCGAATCGTGCCTTCCGTGCGGATACGTCATGATCGCGGCGCCGAAAAAGTCCTGAGCGACGTCCGCGGCTTGCGTATCCGGCACGAGTAAAACCGCTTCCCCCTCCTGCGCGAATATGAGTACGGCATCGCCGCATAGCGGCCAGTGCCCCGAAAGCATTACGACGTTCTCCGGAAGTCTGCACACAAGCGCATCCATTCCGGCGGCAGCCATCGCTTTTCGGGCCGACTCAAGCCTTTGTCCATTCATCGGATCGGTCATCCTCCGGACGCAAATTCGGGATACAGCGTCATGCCGCCGTCGATATAAAGCGTGGCGCCGTGCACATAGTCGGAATCGTCGGAAACGAGCCATACCGCGGCGCGGCCCACATCCTCGGGTTCCCCTATCCGCTTTACGGGAATGTGATCGAGCAGAATCCTTTTGTATTCCGCAGGCGAAACAAGTTTCTCGACATTCATGGGCGTCCGGATCGCGCCGGGCGAGAGACTGT
>JBDKUJ010000075.1:0-2930 GCA_039679665.1 Rectinema sp.
CTACATGAAACCATTCGCGGATTCAGGATGGACGGTTGTCGCGTATGACGGGCGCGGCCATGGGGAATCGGGCAGGGCGCACCACTCCTATGGATATTTCGAAAAGCACGATCTTGGGGCGGTCTGCGACTGGGCTCTTTCCAGATTCGACGGAAGCGGGGGCCTGGTTCTGCACGGGGTCTCTCTGGGCGCCGCCGTGTCGCTTCAATTCGCGGGTATCGACACAAGGCCCGATGCCGTGATTTCCGATTGCGCCTTTTCGAGCGCCGCCGAGGAGCTGGAATGGCGTTTGCGGAAAGTCGTCAGGGCCGGTCCGGGTTCGAAAGCCGTTTTCGCCGTCACGGATTTTCTCGCCAGGACTATCGATCATTTTTCCCTGCGCGACAGCGATTCCGGCGCGGCTTCGCTCTCCTCCGATGCGGATATTCTCTTCATACATGGCTCCAGGGATGAGTTCGTGCCCTGGAAGATGTCGGAAACCATGGCGCGCACGCGTCGGGATGCGTGCCCCGCCAATCGTACGGAACTGATTCTGTTCAAAGATGCGATGCATGGGCAATCCAGGAAAAGCGCCATCGCGTCCTACGATCGTTTCGTTCTTTCCTTTGCCGATGCGGCGACGGCACGCCGAAACGGTGGCGCCGGCCCGGCCGGCGGGGCGGCCGATGGGGCGTTCACCGGGGCGGCCAATGGGACGTTCGATGGGGTGTTCACCGAAATGCCCGAGACGCAAAACCCGAAAAAAAATCCCGAAAAGCGGAACGAAGAAGTTCCGGAAGGATCATCGTGACCGTATTGCATGATAACACTGAAAAAAAAGAACGCGCCTTCCTGGTGGGCGTACAGAGCGAAACCATCGGCAAGGTCGACGCCGAAAATCTCCTGCGGGAGCTGGGCGGCCTGGCCGACAGCCTGGGGCTCGAGCGCGCCGGTTCTCTCATGGTCAAGCTTCGCGACCGTACGCCGAACCTGCTTGTCGGCTCGGGCAAGGCCGACGAAATCGCCGCGGCCGCCAAGGCGGAGGGCGCCGACTCGATCGTGTTCGATCACGCCATATCGCCCGTCCAGCAGCGCAACTGGGAAACACTGACCGGCCTCAGAGTCTACGACAGGGCCGAACTCATCATCAGGATTTTCTCGTCGCGCGCGATGACCAAGGAAGCCTCGCTGCAGGTCGAGCTGGCGAAACTCGAATATTCGCTTCCCAGGCTTGCGCATTCCTATGAGGACCTGTCGCGCCAGCGCGGCGGCCGCTACGGCACCAAGGGTTCGGGCGAGCAGAAGATCGAGCTGGATCGCCGCTCCATCGAAAAGCGCATTCATGAGATCAAGGACGAACTCAAGGATGTGCGCCTTTCCCGCGATGTGCAGCGCAAGCGCCGCGATCGACTGACCATTCCGCGCGCGGCCATCGTCGGCTATACCAATGCGGGAAAATCGAGTCTTCTCAACGCACTCACGCGCGCTTCGGTCCTTGTCGAGGACAAGCTGTTCGCGACGCTGGATCCTACGACGCGGAGAATCCAGCTTGCGTCGGGAGGCACGCTCCTCATTACCGATACGGTAGGGTTTGTGCGCAATCTGCCGCACGGCCTCGTCGAGGCCTTCAAGGCCACGCTGGAAGAAGCGGCCGATGCCGATCTCCTCGTGCATGTGGCGGATGCCTCCGATCCCGAAGTCGAATCGCACATGGAGACAACGGCGAAGGTTCTGGCGGAAATCGGGGCGGGCGAAGTGCCGCGCCTTCTCGTGCTCAACAAGATCGATCTGGTCGATTCGGACGGCGTCGTCAGTGGCTGGATTGCGGCGCATCCCGACGGGCTTCCTCTGTCCGTGAAAACCGGCGAAGGGCTTGATGTCCTCGTTTCCCGGATCGAGGCGCTGCTGACTCTTTCCATGCGCGAAGTGACGCTGAAGATCCCTCACGCCGAATATGCGCTGGTGCCTTTGCTGCGGCGGGAAGCGTCGGTGCTGGACGAGCGCCACGACGATACGGGCGCTATCGTCCACTGTCGCGTTCCTGCGCGCCTGATTTCGAGAATCGAGCCGTACATCGTTGAGGATGCGGAATGAGCGGGGAAATTCCCGTTCGATCGGCACTGGTCGTCGGCGCGGGTGCCGTGGGAGCCGCGGTGGCGTACATGATCCGACGGAGCGATCCCGACGCCGTTGCGTTGTGCGCTTCGGGGGAGCGCCGCGGACGGCTTGCCAGCGACGGTCTTGTCGTCAATGGCGAAAAAATCGCGTTCCGTCTCGCCGAAGAGCGCCGGGATCAGCCCTTCGACCTTGTGATCGTCGCCGTGAAGAATACCCAGCTTGTGGGCGCCATCGAGGATATGCGCCCCTTCGTGGGGGAGCGGACGCTTATCCTTTCCCTTTTGAACGGCATTTCGAGCGAAAAAATACTGGCTTCGGAATTCGGCGCCGAAAAGGTGCCGCTCGCGTTTATCATCGGTATCGACGCTCTTCGCAAAGGCAATCGCATCGATTTTCCGTATGCCGGCGAAATCCGTTTCGGCGACGCCCTTAATCGGGAAGGGGCCTGGAGCGAACGCGTGTCGCGCATCGCGGAATTTTTCGGCCGCACAGGGCTGCCTTTTTCCGTGCCTGCGGATATGGAACGTGCGCTCTGGTACAAATTCATGTTCAATGTGGCGGTAAATCAGTGGTCGGCCATCCTGCGGGCTCCGTATCGCGTATTCCAGCGAATCCCCGAAGCCCGCGATCTCCTCAGGGGCGCAATGCGCGAAGTCCTGGACCTTTCCGGGGCGCTCGGCAAGGGTCTCGAAGAAGGCGATATCGAAGCGATTCTGCATACGATCGACGGATTCGGTCCCGAGGGCAGAACCTCGATGCTGCAGGATGTCGATGCCCGCCGCATGACTGAAATCGATGCGTTTGCGGGCGAAGTGGTAAGGCTCGGCGCGAAG
>JBDKUJ010000076.1:0-3039 GCA_039679665.1 Rectinema sp.
GAATTGGTCGGCAGCAAGTGCTACAAGGCCTTTTTCGACCGCGATCGCCCCTGCCTCGAATGCATGGGCATGGACTGTCTGCATGCCCGCCTGTCCTTCAGTTCCGAGCGGCAGGATTCCAAAGGGCTCCTCACTTTTGCCCTGAATTTCTATCCCATACCCGTGCCCAAGGATTCGACGATGCTGTTCCTCGAATTCTTCCAGGACATCACGAAGCAGAAAACGCTTCAGGAAGAACTGATCCAGTCGGAGAAGCTCGCGGGAATCGGTACACTTGTTTCGGGTATCGCGCACGAAATCAACAATCCGCTGGGCGGCATTCTCGGTACGGCGGATCTCATGCTTCCGGAAACGCAGGACGGCAGTACGTTGCGCGAGTATACGAACGATATCATCCGCTACGCACAGACCGCCGCGGAAGTCATTACCGATCTCATGATGTATTCGCGCAAGACAAAATCAGGCGCGGAAACGGTGGATGTGGTCGAAGTGCTCGAGACCGCGTTGAAAATGGCCACGCGCGGCATCGATTTCCGGTCGATTCTGGTTCAGAGGGATTTTGGAAAGATCGATCCGGTGCAGGCCAATGCCACCGAGCTGCAGCAGGTGTTCCTCAATCTTATCGTGAACGCCGTGCAGTCCATGGATGGCGACGGTACGCTCAGCCTCGAATGCCGCCAGGAAGAATACGACATCGTCGTATCGGTGAGGGATACGGGCCGGGGCATAGACAAAAATGCGATGGACAAGATTTTCAACCCGTTCTTCACTACGAAGGAACCCGGTGCGGGCACCGGTCTGGGCCTCAGCATCGCGCATCACATTATCACCAAACTTGGCGGAAGGATTCTTCTCGAGAGCAAGGAAGGCGAGGGAACGGTCTTCCGGGTCATCATCCCCGCGGCGGACCAGGATCGTGAACGCCTGCGTTTCGTCCCTGCTTCCGAACAGCAGCAGAAAGAAGACGGCTTTTTCATCCAGCGCAAGGTTCTTGTCGGCGAGAAAGGATATTGGGAAGAAAGTATCCGCAGGCGTGAAGACGAAAAATCCTTCCAGCTGCTCGCCTACAAGGGGCTGCAGCCTGTGGGCACCTCTTCCCTGATCCTGAGCGACATGTTCGGTCGCATTCCCATCGAAAATAATTTCGACCTGTCCGGTTATCTCGACGGTTCTCTCTATGCCGAGATCGATCGCCTCGCCGTCATGCGCGAAGAACGCACAAGCATCGTGCCTTTCAGCCTGATGACCCTCTGCTATCTTTATGCGCGAGCCCGGGGCGCCCGCAAGATATTCCTGGACGTGTTTTCGGACGAAGCGAAGCTCATCAAGATGTACGAAAAGCTGGGATTCCAGGTCATCGGCACCTACAACAAGCCGCTTCCATGCACTGTGATGATGATGGACCACGAATCCGACTATGAACGGAAGGCTTCGCGGATGGAACATTTCGTGAAACCGTTCTTCTCGCGTCTCATTCCGCGCATCGATTTCAAAGGCGAGGACAGGGATCTCATCATGTCGGTCGTTGACGGCATCAAGGCGAAATTTCCGAGAGAGGACGCCGTTGAAGCCGAATCCGCCGACTGACCGGAGTGCGATTCAACAGCGAACTGGAGCCCCTGTCCTTCCTGACCGATAGATACCTTCCATGATGCGGATGGCCTCTCTGCCGTCCTCTCCGCTCACTGCCGGTCTGCGCTCTTCGCGGATCGCTTCGGCGAACTCGGAAAGCTGCAGCGAGAAAAAGTGCCAGGTCGCATCGATTTTTGCGAAAAGCGCCTCGTCTTCCGCCTTCCATTCCGCGAGTCTTTTTTCCGCGCCGGGGATCGTCCAGAGATCGTTTACGGGCGGTTCCAGTACCCCGCTCCTGCCCGCGATGAACATGGCTCCCCCGTCGGTCTGTACGCCCGTCGAAGCGCCACTCGAACCGTGCACATGGACCTTGGCGTAAATCCCGGGTTTCTGCGAGTTCGATACGAGCAGCGAAGCCATCCCGCCTGAGCGGAAACGCAACGCGGCGACCGCCGAATCTTCGACTTCGATGTAGGGATGATTCACATTGGACCAATAGCCGCAGACTTCGGCGACGGGACCCATGAACCATGCGAGCAGATCGAGCTGGTGCGGGGCCTGATTCACGAGGACGCCGCCGCCTTCGGTGTCCCATTTTCCGCGCCAGGGGTCCGAACGGTAATATTCTTCATCGCGCCAACCGAGCATGGTCACCTGGGCGAGTGAAGGGACTCCGAGCGATCCTGCATCTATTGCGGCGCGTATGCGGCGTACCGCCGGATACCAGCGCCGCTGGCTTACCACACCGAGACGCACGCGTGCCGCGGCCGCCGCGGCGATCATTTCGTCGCAATCGGCGACGGTGAGCGCCATGGGTTTTTCGACGATGACGTGGCAGCCGGCGGCGGCCGCTTCCAGCGCATTCTGCTTGTGGAGCGGATGCGGCGTGGTGACGAGCACGGCTTCGACGCCGTCCCTGTCGGCCATTTCAGCGATCGACCCGCGCGCGGCCAATCCCCATCCGGCCGCGAAAGTTTCGCATTTGATCGGGTCGCGGCCGCAGACCGCCACCAATTTCGCGTTATGCGTTGCGGCAATCGCCCTGGCGTGCAGGGCGGCGACTTTGCCGTAACCGACCATTCCGAATTTCACTGTATCCATGTCGCATCACCTTCAGGGAGTCAGCACTATCTTCAAAAGGCCTTTTTCACGCTCATACAGCCGCGCGAACCACAATGCGCCTTCCGAAAGCGGTGCGACGGCGCTCACGAGCGCGCGCGCATCTATCTTTTTCCGCGCCATCAGATCGAGTACGAGGGGGTATTCGCCCGCCATCGCGCAGGAACCGATGAGATTGATCTGGCGAGTCACCACCGACTGCAGGGGAATTTCCACTTTTGGACTCACGTTTCCGATGAGCGTAACGGAACCGCCCTTGCGTACGATTTCTACGGCGGTGGCGATGGGTGCGGTGGCTCCGACGGCTTCGAACGCGCGGTCGAAGCCCCTTCCTTCAGTCATGTCGAG
>JBDKUJ010000077.1:0-2194 GCA_039679665.1 Rectinema sp.
ATCCAGGCGAAATCGAGTTCGCGACACAGACCGAGGGTTTCGGCGAATTCCACGTCGGTTTCGCCGGGGAATCCCGAGATCAGGTCGACGCCGACAAAGGGGTCTTCCTTCGCCGCGCGCAAGGAAGCGACGGCCTGCCGCACGCGCGCAGCCGTGTAGGGGCGCGCCATTCTTTTCAATACGCTGTCCGATCCGGATTGGAGAGCGAGATGGACGTGAGGTCTGATCCGCGGCAAAGCGAAGGCGGCCAGAAATTCCTCATCGATTTTCTCGGGCTCGTAGCTCGAAATGCGGAACGCAATCCGGTCGGTGCCTTCGTGCAGCATTCTCAGGAGCTCGGGGAAACGGAGATTTCCATCGCGATACTGAGCCAGGTTGACGCCGGTAAGGACGACTTCCGCTTTGCCGGAAGATTCGAGCGCCCTTACCCGGGAAAGGACTTCGGGCGAGGCGAGCGAAATCGAGCTTCCCCTGGCGATGCAGACGCGACAATAAGTGCAGCGGTTGTCGCAGCCGTCCTGGATTTTGAGGCCGGGGCGGGAGTGGAACGAAAAAGCGTTCGGGTGGTAGGCGAAATGATCGGCGCCGGGTTGCGACGCAGAGCCGGTGACGCCGGTGGCGTCAGGGATGCTGAGAGTGATGGAGGCGATGGAGGCCGCCATACCTGAGCGCCATTCGAGCACCGCATGCAGCAGGTCGCCGTGGCCTTGCCAATGCGAATCGAGCCAGGCCGCCAGGTCGAGGACACGGGCTTTTTCGTCGCCGGGAACCACGACCGCGCGCTGGTCCAGGGCGGAAATCGCGCCGGGGTCCATTTGCGCATAGCAGCCGGTGACGAGAACCACCGACGAAGGGCAGGCCGCGAGAGCCTGACGGATCGTACGGCGGGCTTTCTGCTCGGCCTTGCCCGTCACCGTGCAGGTATTGACCACATAGAGATCCGCGCCGGATTCGAAAGGGACGATACGAGTCCCGGACGCGGCGAACCGGTCGGCGATCGATTCCGTTTCGAGTTGATTGAGTTTGCAACCGAGGGTACGAAAAGCGACCCGCAATTCCGTCATTGCCGCAGGCGCTCCGCCAGTCGCTGCTTCCCCGCGTATGCTTCAGCCTGCTTCGCGTCGAGAGAAAGCGCTTTCTCGTACGCACGAAGCGCCTGAAGCGTCTTGCCGGCATTTTCGCGCGCCCAGCCAAGACGCGCCCACCATGCAGGATTGTTGGGAGAATACTGGAGCGCCGCGGTAAAGGCGATGTCGGCGTGCAGGAATCTCGCCTGTCTGACGTACACTTCGCCGCAGATATAGTAGGAGGAACCGGCGCGAGAGCCTTCCGGGAATGCTCCAAGGTATTCGCGCAATTTTTCGAGGGCGGTTTCGTTTTTGCCGAGCCGATAGGCCGCTTCGCCGATGGCCTGGGCGAGACGGGGATCCTTGACCAGCGCATAACCGCGGTTCGCCCATGTTTCGGCATCGGCGAAGCGGCCGAGGGCGACAAGGCTCCAGGAGAGGCCCACGTAGGCGTCGATATCGTCCTTGGCCGCGGCGATGCGCAGGGTACCGGACTTCAGGGCTTCTTCGTGCTTGCCTTCGGCATTCAGCCGCAAGATATCGGCGCCGGTCAACGCGGCCAAAGCAGGCGGAAAAAAGCACACCCAGACGAGGATGGCCGCAACAAGCACAGGGAAACGGGAGCTAGACCGCATTCGCATCGTCGCCTGTGATTGTACAGGTACCGTCGAAATGGCTGCCGTGCTCGATCGCGATTTCAGGAGCCTGCAGATCGCCCGATACCGTCGCGCCGGGCAGAACCTGGATGCTGCGACCGGCGCGGATGCGGCCTTTCACCCGACCGCGGACGGTCACCTGAAGGGCGTCGAGGTCGGCTTCGACATCGGCTCCTTCCGCGATGAACAGCTCGGCTCCGATTTCCACCGAACCGCTCACCCGGCCTTTTATCATGAAGGACTTGGAGGATTTGATCTTGCCCGAAAACCCGACGTCCGCGCCGAGTACGGTATCGATCATTTCTTCGTCCACGACGCTTACCTGGACATCGGTCATATATGGCATAGTAAAGATTTTCAGGGTTTCGCGGCAAGAGCGGCGAAGACGGTATGGAGTTCTTCGGGCGTCAGCGCTTCGGCGCGGGTATCGGGAGCTTTGCCCATGTCCGACAAGGTCGCTTCGAGTATCCC
>JBDKUJ010000078.1:0-16993 GCA_039679665.1 Rectinema sp.
GAGAATCAGGGCTACCGCGATGATGGTTCCCAATGTTTCCGTGGGCAGCCAGGGTCCGAGAGCTGCGGAGATTCTCCCCAGTATTGCTCTATAGGCATTGTCCATGGTTCAACTATAAGGGGTAAACCGGTCGGCCGGAACCCTTCGGAGGCTGCGTGTCCGCCAAAAAAAAGCGAACTTCGCCCAAAATCGAAACTCGAAGCCTCTCGGGCAAAGCGAAGCCACCGGAAACGTTCGCCGGAGAGGACACTGGAGCCGTACGCAGATGGGAAGGGCTCGTGGGCTTCGGAGGCGCCGAGCGGGCCGATCGCTGGATCGCCGAGACTGTCGGCATCCTGAGCCGTTCGCAGATCAAGGCCAGGGGCGCTCGCGTGTTTATTTCCGGTAAAGAAATCAAACTTTCGCGCCCTTTGCGCGGCGGGGAGTCCGTCTCGGTCGAGTGGACCGAAGAACCGTCGCCCACCCTCGTACCCGAAGACTTGCCTCTCGTCATTATCCACGAAGACGACCGCGTATTCGTCATCGACAAGGCGCAAGGCATGGTGACTCACCCCGGGCACGGCAATCGCCGCGGCACTCTGGCCAATGCCGCGCTCCATCTCGACATGATGCGCAGGGCGCAAAAGCCCGCCTCCGTGCAGCTCCCTCCGGCCAGGGGCGGAATCGTCCATCGCCTGGACAAGGACACGTCCGGGCTCATCGTCGTCGCGCGCGACGCGGAAGCCCAGGCGTTTCTGGCCGCCCAATTCAAGGACAGAAAGGCCAGGAAGGAATATCTCGCGATTACGCGTGGCGCGCCGGCGCAGGATCGCGGCCGGATCGAAGACCGTCTCGCGCGCGATCCGGGCAACCGGAAGCGCTTCGCTTCAGCCGCGAGCGGAGGCAAGATCGCGACTACGGAATACCGGGTACTGGCGCGATGGGGGGGCCGTGAAACGGGCCATGGGGCAGGCCGCGCCGGTGCCGTGAATGCGAGGGGCCTTGCGGGCGCGAAAGGCGGCGCATACGCTCTCGTCGCGCTCTATCCCAAAACCGGTCGGACCCATCAGCTTCGGGTGCATATGGCGGGCCTGGGCTGTCCGATTCTCGGTGATCCGATATACGGCCGGAAAGACCCGCTCCTTGCGGAAGCCACTCTCATGCTCCATGCGCGGCGGCTTCGCATTCTCCTGCCGGGCGCCGAAGTTCCGTCCTTGTTCAAAGCGAAAATTCCTGAGCGCTTTCTGCGTATCGTCGCGCATCTGGATGCCCGCTACGGGAGGGATGAGACCGAAGGGCGACAGGAGTGAAGGAAAAAAAACCGCCCGGGCGGCCGCCGGGCGGTTTCGTCGATCCGGGATTTACGTCGACCTCTTCGGTCCGACGCCTCCTGCCCGGAACGGCGCGTAGCTTGTCTTAATAGCGGCGAGGACGGGAATTGTTGCCGGCGTCGCGGCGCGGCTTGTCTTCCGCTTCGTTGACACGGAGCTGGCGGCCCATAAACTCGAAGCCATTGAGGGCTTCGATCGCGGCGTGGGCTTCCTCATCGGTGTTCATTTCGACGAAGCCGAAACCCTTTGCCTTGCCGGTGTAGCGGTCGACGATGATGTTCACCGAGAGAACCTCGCCATACTGGGCGAACAAGTCGCGGAGCTGATTCTCGGCGGTGCCGTAATTCATGTTGCCGACATAAACCTTCTTGGACATTCGGAAAAACCCTCAAAAGGCCCGTCGTGCAGGGCGACGGCGCCAGATCCGTCCGCCCAGGGCGGACGTATCATGCTGTCCGCCATAGGTGGACAGCATGGTGCGCGTTTCGAAGAACCGCATAAGAATTCCCTCGATCCTGGAGGCAGAGTAAACGGGCTTCTGGTTTGGATTCGTTGGTCTTTCCGGAGAGGCGAGATGCGGTGTGCGGAGCGCCACGAACTCGGCCGCCGAGTTGGTGGAGGTCGCAAAAAAGGAACTACGAAGCATGAAAAGCCGTTTTTCTACCTTACGAACGGGGAAAGCCGAAGCATTCCTCCGAAAATACGCGACATTCCATCCGGAATGTCTTGATGCGGATTATAGTTGACCGTTTTTCTGCCGTCAATCGCAATTTATGGAAAAATAATGAATTTCGACTATCCTTGACAAAGGGGGCGCCTTCCGTATAATCGGAACGGACGGAAGTTTACGGCTTGGAGGACATATGACAGCAAAAATGTGGTTTGCTGCCCTCTCCCTGGCCGGTGTTGTTCTTGGATGGACGATCCGCTGGCTGTACGCCAGATTTCAGCTCTCCGCGGCGGAACGCGTTGCGGAGCGACTCAAGCAGGATTCGGTCAAAGAGGCGGAAGCAGAGAAAAGAGAAATCCTGGTAGAAGCGAAAGATCAGGTCATTCGAGAACGCAACCAGCAGGAACGGGAAAACAGGGAAAGACGCGTCGAACTCCAGAAGTTCGAACGCCGTCTGGTACAGAAAGAAGAGAATCTCGACAACAAGATCGACGCTCTGGAGCGGCAGGAAGCCGCGCTCAAGAATCGCGAAAAAGAAGCAGAAGAAAAAGAAGAATTCCTTTCAGGACAAGAAGAAAGGTATCGCGAAGAACTGGAGCGCATTTCCGGCTTGAGTGTCGAAGAAGCGAAGAAGCTCATCATCCAGGGGCTTGAAAATGAAGCCCGCCGTGACGCGCAGGTCCTGGTCAACAAAATTGAACAGGAAGCGCAGCTGTCATCGGAAAAACGTGCACGCGACATTCTCGTCACCACGGTTCAACGTCTCGCCACGGAAGTCACTGCCGAAGCCACCGTCACTTCGGTCAGCCTGCCCTCTGATGAGATGAAAGGCCGGATCATCGGTCGTGAAGGCCGGAACATCCGCACGCTCGAAACCCTTACCGGCGTAGACGTGATCATCGACGATACGCCCGAAGCGGTCGTCATCTCATGCTTCGATCCGGTGCGCCGCGAAATCGCGCGCGTATCGCTCGAGCGTCTCATCGCGGACGGGCGCATACACCCCGCACGCATTGAGGAAATGGTACAGAAGGTCACCCGCGAAGTCGCCCAGAAGATCTATGAAGAAGGCGAAAAAGTGGTGTTCGACCTCGGCTTGCACAACATGGCTCCCGAGCTCATCAAAGCGCTGGGGCGCCTGCACTATCGGACCAGCTACGGCCAGAACGTGCTCATGCACTCGAAGGAAGTGGCGGTCATCGCGGGCATGCTCGCCGCGGAGATCGGACTCAACAGGGATATCGCCAAACGCGGCGCCCTGTTGCACGACATCGGCAAGGGCATCGAAACGGACGGCGACCAGAACCATGCGGAAATGGGCATGGATCTCGTGCGCAAGCTCGGCGAGGATCCGCGCATCATCAACGCGGTCGGCGCGCATCATAACGATGTGGAGCCCAGCTGTGCCGAAAGCGTCATCGTTCAGATCGCCGACGCCATCTCGGCGGCGAGGCCGGGTGCGCGGCGCGAGACTCTGGACAATTACGTGAAACGTCTCGAAAATCTGGAAAACATCGCCGAAAGCTTCTCGGGCGTCGAGAAGGCCTACGCGATCCAGGCAGGCCGTGAATTGCGCATCCTGGTGAATTACGAACAGGTCTCCGACGATCAGTCCAAGGAGCTCTGCAAGGCCATCGCCAAGAAAATCGAAAGCGATTTGCGCTATCCCGGCCGCATCAAGGTTACGATCATCCGCGAAACGCGGGTGGTGGAGTACGCCCGTTGATTCGCAGGCGGGTCCATACCCCGAAGCTCTGCTTCGTCTTCTCTTTTTCTTGGGAGCAGGGTATGGGCCCGCATACAATCCAATTCCTTGCAGAACGAACGATACCCCGGAGCTCTGCTCCGTGGTCGTTCATTCGCAACGGCTGACGGCGAATCCGCAGATACTGACCAGGCCGGGGGTTGTCCGATACGCTTCAGGCGTAAAGGGCAGCCCCCGGCCTTTACTGACCCGGCACGTGAAAAACTATTGGAGCGTCTGGAATGGACCGCTACGGCTGAGCCCATTCCAAGCATGCCTGAATCGCGCTCGATACTGAGTTGCGGATGAGTCGCGTGCACGACAGGAGAAAGGATATCCGCATGACCGAAAAGTTCGCCACAGTTCTCATGATAGGCGATGTGGTGGGAACTCCGGGCCTGAGGGCGCTTTTCATGTCGCTTCCGGGACTCGTAAAACGGACCGAAGCCGATCTGGTCGTGGCGAACGGCGAAAACGCACGCAACGGTTTCGGGATCGGACGCGAAGACTGCACGGCCATGCTCGGCTCGGGCGTACAGGCGATAAGCAGCGGGAATCACGTCTGGGAAGGCAAAGAAGCCCTCGAACTTCTCGATTCCGAACCCGCGCTGCTTCGCCCCGCCAATTTTCCGCCCGGATTGCCGGGCAAGGGTTTTCTGTACGTCAGGGGCAGAAAATTCGAGTGGGTCGTCATCAATCTGCAGGGCAGGGAAGGGCTCACGCCGATCGATTGTCCCTTCCGGACGGCCGACGAGCTTCTGGCCCGCGCCAATCGCGAGCATCCCGGGGCTTTTGTCGTCGTCGACTTCCATGCCGAATCGAGCGAAGAAAAGGAAGCGATGGGCTGGCATCTGGATGGTCGCGCCGCAGTCGTCGCGGGCACCCATACCCACGTACAGACCGCCGACGAACGCATTCTCCCCAAAGGCTCAGGCTATCTCACCGATCTCGGCATGTCCGGGCCCGAAGATTCGGTCATCGGCGTCAAGACGGAAATATGCATCCGCCGCTCGCTCACCCAGATGCCGATCAAGATGGAAACCGCGGAAGGCGAGGCCTCGCTTTGCGGCGCGATTTTCCGGATCGATCCCGAAACACGCCGCTGCGCTGAGATAGAACGATTTACCATACGCTGAATCGCTGCGCGATAAGTCAGGCCGGCGCAAAACCGGTCATGATCAGATAGCGGTCGCGCTTTTGCGAAAATGCCGACCCGTCCCAGCCGGAACAAGCCTCGATCCGCTCGAATCCCGCTTGCAAAAGCGCTTTCGCCATATTCTCGGGCAGGTGCGGGTGGAGGAGTATCGCGTCTTCGAAATTCCCTTGCGCCGTTTCGATCCTGGTTTCGAAACGCAAATCCCCCCGCTCCGCGCCTGTATAGCGGCGTGAAAACCGCAACCCTGGAAGTTCGATGTCGGGGAATCGGAATCCGGGACCGGCTTCGGGGTGGGCATAATTCAGGGTCTGGAGCACGAAGGGGCAGCCCGGACTCAAGAGCGCGCGGATGGCCGCGAAAAATTCCGTAAGCGTATCGCCGGCCAAATGCGGCAGTGTGTTGCCGAGGCAAAGCGCCGCGCCGAAGCGGGGCTCCGGCCCGAAGGCTTCCGCGGCGAAGCGGGCGGCGTGGCGCATGTCGCCCGGGAAAAATCTGGGCCGGGGGCCGATATTCAGCCGGTTGGCCGCCGCTTCCGCGCGCAGCGTCATGGCGGCGCTCAGCTCGATACCCAAAACCTCGACTCCTTGTGCGGCGAACGCAAGCGCGTGCCCTCCCGTAGCCGAGCCCAGGTCGAGAATGCGGCGGCGCGCTCCGGCGGGCATGCGTGCCCGGACATAGTCCACAGTGGCGGGATTGACGGGAAATATTTCGTCATAGCGTTCCGAAAGAGTTTCGTACAGGCCCATGGATTCCAGTATAACGAGGCGCGGCACGACACGGTAGAACATCGCATAACGCCGCACCTGCTTGACCCTTTACGGAGTTTTGATGCTCAATAACGTATGGAACGGGGAAAAATAGCATCGTTTGCGGCCGAGTTTAAGCCGGCATTGTTCAAAACTTTCGAAAATGGATACGGCAAGAATGATTTTCGTAAGGATCTGTTCGCGGGACTGACCGTAGGAGTGGTAGCGCTGCCGCTCGCCATGGCTTTTTCCATCGGGGCGGGGGGCACTCCGGCCCAAGGGTTGTATACGGCCATCGTAGGCGGTCTCGTCATCGCCTTCCTCGGCGGAAGCTTTCACCAGGTTTCCGGGCCCACCGGCGCTTTCGTGGTCATCATCGCCGACATCATTGCGCGCCAGGGAATGGACGGACTCTTTATCGCCACGATCATCGCGGGACTCATCCTTATCGCCATGGGGTTGTCCGGCCTTGGAAGTCTGATCAAATTCATTCCATACCCGGTAACCGTAGGCTTTACCACGGGCATCGGCGTCATCATTTTCGCCGGCCAGCTGAAGGATCTCTTCGGCATGCAGATCCCTTCACTGTCGCCCGAGTTTTTCGGAAAGATCGGGCAATATGTCGAGTATGCGCCCACCTCGAGCCTTTGGGCTTCGCTATTCGGCGTAGGTACGGTCGTCCTCATCTTTGCCATACGGAAACTGGCTCCCAAAGTCCCTGCCGCGGTCACGGCCGTAGTCCTCGTCACTGCGATCGCCTTTTTTGCCGGCATTCCGGTCGAAACGGTCGGATCGCGCTACGGGGCGATTCCCAAAGGTTTTCCCGTGCCTTCGCTGCCTGCGTTTTCCCTCGAAAAAATAAGAAGCGTATTTCCCAGTGCCGTTACCATCGCCATGCTCGCCGCAATCGAGTCGCTTCTTTCGGCGGTCGTCGCCGACGGCATGACGGGCACACGGCATTCCGCTTCGGCGGAACTCATGGGGCAGGGACTCGGGAATATCGCCAGCGTTCTGTTCGGCGGCATTCCCGCCACCGGCGCCATCGCACGCACCGCCACCAACATCAAGGCCGGAGCGCGTTCGCCCGTCGCCGCGATCGTTCACGCGCTCGTGTTGCTGCTTTTCACGCTGTTTCTCGGACCGGCGGCCGAAGCGATCCCGCTGGCCGCTCTCGCGGGAGTACTGGTCGTAGTGGCCTGGGATATGAGCGAACTGCCCCGGTTCCTCGGCATGCGCCGGGCACCCAAGAGCGACATGGCGGTCATGCTGGTCACTTTCGTGCTTACCGTCGTGGTTGACCTCACCGCGGCCGTACAGGTGGGGGTGTTGCTCGCGGTATTCCTCTTCATCAAACGGATGGCGGACACTACCAGCATCGTTCCCGGTTCCGCCGATACCGCCGGTTTCGCGAAAACCGATGCCGGCGCACTCAATCGGCTGATGACGCCCGGACAGGACGGAGGTTCCGCTTCGGACGACCCTGCGGATCTGCGCTATAAAAAAGTGCCCGCAGGATGTGAAGTGTTCGAGATCAACGGTCCCTTCTTCTTCGGCGTCGCCGATATGCTGCAGGACGCATTGAAGGCTGTCGAACGTCCTCCCGTCGTTTTCGTCCTGAGAATGCGGCACGTGCCTGCGATCGATGCCAGCGGGTTGAATGCCCTTGCGAGTTTCCGCAAACGCTGCAAGAGGAACCATACGACCCTGATTCTGTCCGAGATGCGCGAGCAGCCCGGACAGGCACTGGCCAAAATGGGCCTGGATGCGGAAATCGGCAGCGATAATTTGACCGACAGCTTCGACACGGCACTTACGAGGGCTTCCGCCCTGTTGGCAAGCCGCCAATCCGGTCCTTCCGGAGAACATAAGACCAGGCAGGGCGTCGGCGCTTGACAGAAACACATTCGGAGTAGTATAAAAACGCCACTCGCGCGGCGATGGTGGAATTGGTAGACACGCCAGCTTGAGGTGCTGGTGCCGAGAGGTATGGAGGTTCAAGTCCTCTTCGCCGCAGAGACGAAAGGGTCACCCGAAAGGGTGGCCCTTTTCGTTATGCTTCGATATTCGCGGTGAGATACTCCCAGAACTCGGGAGGGAAGGCTTCCGGCGGCTCCGGTACGGGCGGTGCAACCGGAGTGGGGGGGGCGGGAGGGTTCGCCGCCTGCCATGCGGCTATTTTGCGCCCCCTCAGGAATTTGTCCGCCACCGAAGGGAACAGTTCCAGAAGGAGTTCCTCTTTTTCATCGGCCGCGAGGAGGGTGTCGCCCGCTTCGGCTATGGGGGGATTGGCCTGCTTCTTGTATTTCGACGTGTCATAGGGCTGGGATTCGCGTACGCCGCAGATTTTTTCGCGGAAATCAGGATCGACGGGCCATGGCGTAGTGCCGTATGAACCCTTTACGAGTTCGGAAAAGTTTTTGGAAACATTGGCGTAGAAAGGCTCGCCTTTGTTCCTGGAGACCACGCAGTTGACCGCCTGGACACCCACGATCTGACTGGTGGGCGTGACCAGGGGAGGCACGCCGCAGTCCAGTCGTACTTCCGGCACGACCTTGAGCACCTGGTCGACCAGATGCTCCATTTTGGCGTCCTGGAGCTGGGAAAGCATGTTGGTGTACATGCCGCCGGGTATTTGCGCATGGCGTACGATCTCGTCGGGTTCGGGATAATTGAAAGCCGCTTCTATCTTTCTGCAAAGCTCGAGAGCCTTGTCCATCTTGCCCGCGACGGCCGCTTCGAGCGCGTCGTCGAAGAGCAGACCCGTCTCGGCAGGCAGCGAATCGCGCGAAAGGTCCAGTTCGGGAGGAAAACGCTTGAACTGGTCATATTTCGCGAGTTCGGCGCGGGCGCTCCGCAGATCGCGGTCGATTCTCGCCACCGCAGCATTGTCGACTCCGGTTTCAAGCCCCAGCTTGTCGGCGAACACGCGCACGAATTCGTATGCGGGCGCGGCCGGGCCGCCGGAAAAGGACATTATGACCGTATCGACGATATCGACCCCATTGACCATCGCGGCGAGGAGGCTGGCGGTACCGTAGCCCGGCGTACAGTGCGTATGCAGGTCGATCGGGATTCCGACTTCGTTTTTCAGGGCTTTGATCAGGGTTGCCGACATCACAGGATCGACCAGACCGGCCATATCCTTGATCGTGATCATGTCGGCGCCGAGCGCCGCAAGGGCTTTGGCTTTCTCGACATAGTACGAGACGGTGAACAGGTTCCTGGGCAGTTTCCTGCCCTTGAGGAAGGCCGAAATGCGCTCGCCGCGGGAGAATTTCGGATCGACGGTAAAGCAGACGGCGCAGTCGGCCATTCCGCCCGATTCCTTTACGAAACGGATGGACGACTTCATGTTGTCGATATCGTTCAGCGCGTCGAAAATGCGCATGATGTCTATGCCGGAGCGGACGGCGTTGCGGCAGAAGCCTTCGATGACGCTGTCCGGGTAGGGGGTATAGCCGAAAAGATTCCGGCCGCGCGAAAGCGCGGTGAGCCTGGATACGTCGCCGATGCCCGCTTTGATGGATTCCAGTCGTTCCCAGGGGTTTTCGCCCAGGAAACGCATCACTGAATCCGGTACGGCGCCGCCCCACACTTCCATGGCGTAGAAGCCGGCGTCGCGATAGGCGGGCAAAACGCGGTCCACATGCGCCTGGGTCATGCGCGTGGCAAACTGGGATTGCTGCCCATCGCGCAGGGTGAGATCGCGGATAAGTAATCGTTTCTGCATGGCATCGCTCCGGAAATATGCTGTTCGGGACGATCCGGAGTCGCCGGCGCATCCCGAATATCGTAAAAGTATAAACCTTGAGGCTCTCCCGGGCCAAGCCCGACATGGGCACAGCCCCAATTCCGAGTTTCCTTCTTTGACAGATTGGGCAATTTCGGGTATGCTGGTCATGAACGTCGCAACTCTTTTTTGTTCCCCGTGACAACAGGGCAAGGTCGCTTTGTACGCATGCATCATGCACGGCGCGAAGTGGCCAGACCATAGGTCGAGGTTCGTGAAGCTTGCGGCGTACCACTTCTTCGAGCGAAGGCTATGAACGAACAGAAGAAGGGCTATTTCCATGTGATCCGCGAAAACTACTGTAAAGGGTGCGGGATTTGCGTGGCATTCTGCCCGAAGCAGCTTCTTGTGCTGAAGAACGGAAAGGTTTTTCCCGAGCGTCCGGAGATATGCATCGGATGCCGGATGTGCGAATTCCGCTGTCCTGATTTTGCCATCGAGGTGAAGGTCAAGGGAGACGAGCCGAACCATTCGGGCGACGTGGACAATTTTGACCTGGCTATGCCTCCGGAGGCCCACAATGGCTGAGACAGTGAAACTCATGCAAGGGAATGAGGCCTGCACTATCGGCGCCATCGCCGCCGGCCTCGAATTCTACGCCGGATATCCGATCACTCCTTCGACGGAAATCGCGGAACTGTGCGCCGAAGAATTGCCCAAGTTCGGGGGCAAGTTCATCCAGATGGAAGACGAGATCGGGTCCATCGCGGCCTGCATCGGCGCGTCCCTCACGGGCAAGAAAGCGATGACCGCCACCTCCGGGCCCGGTTTTTCCCTCATGCAGGAATGCATCGGATACGCCAGCCTCTGCGAAATACCTTTAGTCATCATCAATGTGCAGCGATCGGGTCCCTCGACCGGGATGCCCACAAGCCTCGCCCAGGGCGACCTGATGCAGGCGCGATGGGGAACGCACGGCGATCACCCCATCATCGTGCTCGCTCCCGGAAACGTGAAGGAATGCTTCGAGCTCACCTACAGGGCTTTCGAGCTTTCCGAAAAATACAGAGTGCCGGTTATCGTCCTTTCGGACGAAACCATCGGCCATATGCGCGAGAAGGTCGTGTTGCCCGATCCGGACTCCTATCCCGTGCCCATGCGCGCGATGCCCAAGAATCCGGCCGGATACAAGCCCTATGCGGCCGATCCGGACGGCGGCGTGCCCCTCATGGCACCCTTCGGCGAAGGCTACCGCTGGCACGTGACGGGGCTCTTCCACGACGAAGCCGGAGCTCCTTCCGGCAAGGCCGCGGTGGCCGATTCCCTGATGCGCCGCCTGGCGCGCAAGATCGACAAAAATGTCGACGTACTCGCCGATTATTATGCAGAAAGCATGGATGACTGCGAGGTCGCTGTCGTCTCCTTCGGTTCTTCCGCCATGGCCGCCCTTTCGGCGGTGCGCAGAGCGCGCAAACAAGGCCTCAAGGCGGGCATGCTCCGTCTCAAAACCATGTGGCCCTTCCCCGAAAACGACGTGCGCAGACTCACCGCCACCGCAAAAAGCATCATTGTGCCTGAAATGAACCTGGGCCAGCTGGCGCTCGAAGTGGAGCGCGTAGTCGGCTGCCGCGCACCTGTCGTGCGGCTCGGCAAGGTAAACGGCGAACTCTTCCATCCGGACGAGGTTTTCGCCGTGCTGAAGGAGGCATTCTGATGGCGGAATTCCTGTCATATTTCCGCAGGGAGCGGTTGCCCCACATCTGGTGCCCCGGCTGCGGCCATGGCACGGTCACGGGCGCGCTGGTGCGGGCGATCGACAAGCTCGGCCTGGATAAAAACAAGATCGTCCTCGTTTCCGGCATAGGCTGTTCCAGCCGCGCGGTCGGTTACCTTGATTTCGATACTCTGCATACGGCACACGGACGCGCCCTGGCTTTCGCCACCGGCGTAAAGCTCGCCCGCCCCGACCTCAAGGTCATCGTCATGACGGGCGACGGCGACTGCACGGCCATCGGCGGCAATCATTTTATCCACGCCGCGCGCCGCAACATCGACATCACGACTATCGTGATGAACAACTCGATCTACGGCATGACTTCCGGCCAGTACTCGCCCATGACGCCCAAGGGTCTTCTCGGCACCACGGCTCCTTACGGTAACATCGAAAACATGTTCGATCTCTGCGAACTGGCCAAGGCGGCCGGCGCCACCTACGTCGCCAGGGCGACTTCCTACCATGTGACCCTCCTCATGGATCTGATCGAAAAAGCGCTTCAGCACAAGGGTTTCTCCGTAGTCGAGGCGCTGACCCAGTGCCCTACGTACATGGGAAGGAAGAACAAGCTCGGCGGGCCCGCCGAAATGCTGAACTGGATCAAGGATCGCACACTGAACGCCAGGGCTGCGGCCAGCCTGCCGCCCGAAAAAGTGGCCGGCAAGCTTCTGATCGGCGAACTGCACAACAATGCGGACAGGACCGAATACACGTCCGATTACATGGAAATGGTCGCGCGTGTGCGCCGTACCTATGGTGACTTCAAGGGAGGGAACAGAGGATGCGCGTCGAATTCAGACTGAGCGGCTCAGGCGGCCAGGGTCTGCTCCTCGCGGGCATCGTCCTCGCCGAAGGCGCGATCCTTGACGGCAAAAACGCGGTGCAGACGCAAAGCTACGGGCCCGAGGCCCGGGGCGGCTCGTCCAAGGCCGAAGTGGTGATTTCGGAAGACGAAATCGACTATCCCAAGGCCACCAACCCCGATTATCTGCTCGCCCTGACGGCGGAATCATATCGAACCTACGGTAAGCTCATGACTCACGGGCTCATCATCACCGACTCTTCCGTTCCCCTCGACCCGGAGATCAGGGCGCGCACGATCGCCCTGCCCATTCTGGCCACTGCCTCCGAAAAAGTGGGCAAGAAAGTCGTGGCCAACATCGTGGCCCTCGGCGTACTCGGCGGACTTTCCGGGGCCGCTTCCAGGGCTTCCCTCAAAAGCGCCGTGCTCGCCCGCGTTCCCAGGGGGACCGAAGAGCTCAATACGGCAGCCCTCGAAGCGGGACTCGCTCTCGCCGCGGAAGCCCTCGAAAAGGGAGACGTCGCATGAGTGACAGCGAAGAACTCAAGAAAGCGCTTGCCGACTGGAACGCCAAAACCGACAAGGCGGCCGCGAAATTCCCCGACCGCAAGGCCAAGTTCGTCACGGGTTCCAATGAGCCCGTGGAACGCCTCTATTCGCCCGAAGATCTCGAGGGCAGGGATTATATGGCCGACCTCGGCCTGCCGGGCGAATACCCCTATACGCGCGGCGTGCAGGGTTCGATGTACCGCGGCCGTCTGTGGACGATGCGCCAGTACGCCGGATTCGCCTCGGCGGAAGAATCCAACGCCCGCTACAAATACCTCCTGGCGCAGGGTCAGACGGGCCTGTCGGTGGCTTTCGACCTTCCGACGCAGATCGGCTACGATTCCGACCATGCCCTCGCCGCAGGCGAGATCGGCAAGGTAGGCGTCGCCATCGATTCCCTCGCCGATATGGAAACGCTTTTCGGCGGCATTCCCCTCGACAAGGTTTCCACGTCGATGACCATCAACGCACCCGCGGCGGTCCTCCTGGCGATGTATATCGCCGTTGCGGAAAAGCAGGGCGTGTCGGCGGAAAAGCTCGACGGTACGATCCAGAACGATATCCTCAAGGAATACGTGGCGCGGGGAACCTATATTTTCCCGCCCGCTCCGTCGATGCGGCTCATCACCGACATTTTCGCCTACTGCGCCAAGGAAGTGCCGAACTGGAACACTATTTCCATTTCCGGCTATCACATCCGCGAAGCCGGAGCGACGGCGGTGCAGGAGGTGGCATTCACCCTGGCCGACGGCATCGCCTATGTCGAAGCGGCTATCAAGGCCGGACTTGATGTGGACGACTTTGCGCCGCGCCTTTCCTTTTTCTTCAATGCGCACAATGACCTCTTCGAGGAAGTGGCCAAGTTCCGCGCCGCCCGCCGCATCTGGTCCAAGATCATGCGCGAGCGTTTCGGCGCCAGGAATCCCAAGAGCTGCATGCTGCGCTTTCACACGCAAACCGGCGGTTCCACGCTCACCGCGCAGCAACCCGACAACAACATTGTCCGTGTGGCCATCCAGGCGCTGGCGGCGGTGCTCGGCGGCACGCAGTCGCTGCATACCAACTCGAGGGATGAAGCTCTGGCACTGCCCAGCGAACAGTCGGTGCGCATCGCCTTGCGTACCCAGCAGATCATCGCGTACGAATCCGGCGCGGCGGAGACACCCGACCCGCTGGCCGGCTCCTACTATGTCGAAAGTCTCACCAACTCGATCGAGGAACGCGCTCTTGCGTATCTGAAGCGTATCGACGATCTGGGCGGAGCGGTCAAGGCGATCGAGCAGGGGTATGTGCAGCAGGAAATACAGGATTCGGCATACGCCTGGCAGATGGATGTCGAAAAGAACGAACGTATCGTCGTCGGCCTGAACAAGTTCCAGGTTGCGGAGGCCGCGCCGAAGGGCCTTTTGCGCGTGGACCCGGCCGTAGGCGAGCGCCAGGTGGCGAAGCTGCAGCGCTTGCGCGCGAGCCGCGACAACAGGGCGGTAGCCGCGGCGCTCGCCGCGCTCAAGACGGCGGCCCTAGGCGACGCGAATCTCATGCCGCCCATTCTGGCCGCGGTCAAGACTTATGCCACGCTCGGCGAAATCTGCGATGTCCTGCGCGGCGTGTTCGGCGAATATCGCCCCAGCGTCATGTTCTGACGGGAGGAACTGAAATGGAACGCATTATACGCGTACTGGTAGCGAAACCCGGTCTGGACGGACACGATCGCGGGGCGAAGGTCATCGCCAGAGCCCTGCGCGACGCAGGAATGGAAGTAATCTATACCGGCCTGCGCCAGACGCCCGAACAGATCGTTCAGGCAGCGGTGCAGGAAGATGTCGATGTCGTGGCGCTCTCGATCCTTTCGGGCGCGCACAATCACCTTTTTCCGCGCGTGGTCGAGCTTTTGAAGGAAGCCGGCGCCGACGACGTACTCGTGTTCGGCGGTGGCGTCATCCCTGAAGACGATATACCTTTCCTCAAATCGAAGGGCATCGCCGAAGTGTTCGGACCCGGCACGCCGACCCAGACTACGGTCGATTTCATCCGCGCCAATCTCAAGCGGAAATAGGTTTTCAATGACGGAATATCCGTCCGGATCTATCCTCGCGGGTGACATCCGGGCATGCGCACGCCTCATTTCAGCCCTCGAAAACGGGGACGAAGAGGCGTACCGTTCCCTCGCCTCCCTCAACGGGAAAACAGGGCATGCGCAGATCATCGGCGTGACGGGTCCGCCGGGATCGGGGAAAAGCACGCTTACCGACAAGATGATCGGCGTATTGCGGGCACGCGGCATGCGCGTGGGCGTAGTCGCTGTCGATCCTTCCAGCCCCTTTTCGGGTGGCGCCATTCTGGGCGACCGTCTGCGAATGCAGGGACATGCTACCGACCCGGGCGTGTTCATCCGCAGTCTTGCCTCGCGCGGGAAGCTGGGGGGCCTCTCCGAGGCTACCCACGCAGCGGTGACTGTCCTGGACGCGGCGGGTTACGATGTCGTGATAATCGAAACGGTGGGCGTCGGGCAGTCGGAAATCGATATCGTCCGCGTCGCCGATACAGTACTCCTCATTTCCGTTCCCGGGCTCGGTGACGATATCCAGGTCATCAAGGCCGGGATTATGGAAATTGGGGACGTGTTTGTGGTAAACAAGTCGGACAGGGAAGGTTCGGACAGAGTGGTCAGGGAAATCAGGGCCATGCTCGAAACCCAGGCCATGCTTAAGCGGGGTTCTTCGGTTCCCGCCGGGCCCGATACCCTGGCTTCCCGGTTCGAGGAAGCGGCGCACCACAGGCTCGCGCCGGAATCGGTCACGGGAGCGGGGATTGCCCATGGGGCGCTTCGGGCGGACAATACAGCGCCGGATATGCCTCCTGTAATGAAAACGGTGGCCGAGACGGGCGAAGGCGTTGAAGCGGTCGTGGATGCGGTGCTCGCGCTGCATGCCCGGGCGGTCGCGTCGGGTGAACTGGCGGCGCGGCGCTACAAGTCGGCGCGGTTCAGGCTGCGCGATATGGCCTTAAAGCGGGCGCTGAAGACGCTCGCGGACGGCGAGGGCGCCGCGCTCACCGATACGCTGGCTCGGGATATCGTCGAAGGCAAGAAAGATATTTACGGGGCGGCCGGTGAATTGTTCGCCGTCCTCTCGCGTGGAGGAAAGCTATGAAGGTTTCCGGACTGGATCACGTGGGTATCGCGGTCGAGAGCATCGACGGAGCGCTGCCCGTCTGGGAAGGCGTGCTCGGTCTGCCGCTGCACGGCACCGAGGAAGTGAAAGAGCAGAAAGTCCGAACGGCCTTCCTCCCCCTGGGCGGAACCGAGATCGAACTGCTCGAATCGACCGACCCCGAGGGGCCGATCGGCAAGTTCATCGCCGCGAAAGGGCAGGGCGTGCAGCATCTGGCGTTCCGCGTCGACGATATCGATGCCGCGCTGGCCGAACTTAAATCCAAGGGTGTGCGACTTATCGACGAAACGCCGCGTTACGGGGCGGGCGGGGCGCGCATCGCGTTCCTCCATCCGAAAGCGACCGGCGGCGTGCTCATCGAGCTTTGTCAGCGGAGCTGATACTGTGGCTGATACCAAGGGCTGATTCTAAAGGCCGATACTATCTGAAGGACGGTATGAAGATATGCAGGAAAAACTGAAGAAGCTGGAGGCGCGCCGAGCCGTAGTGCTCTCGGGCGGCGGGCCCAAGCGCGTAGCCGCACAGCATGAAAAAGGCAAGAAAACCGCGCGCGAACGCATCGATGCGCTTCTCGATCCGGGAAGCTTCGTCGAACTCGATGCGTTCGTGGAACATCGTTGCACCGATCTCGGCATGACCGACATCAAGGCTCCCGGCGAAGGTGTGGTGATCGGCCACGGCACCGTGAACGGAAGGCTGATCTACGTATTTGCGCAGGATTTTACCGTGATCGGCGGCTCCCTGGGCGAAATGCATGCGGCCAAGATCTGCAAGGCTATGGACATGGCCGTCAAGGTTGGCTGCCCCTGCATCGGAATAAACGATTCCGGCGGCGCCCGCATCCAGGAAGGCGTCGACGCGCTCTCAGGCTACGGCGACATTTTCTATCGCAACACCCAGGCCTCGGGCGTGATTCCCCAGATTTCGGTGATCATGGGCCCCTGCGCGGGTGGCGCGGTCTATTCCCCGGCCCTTACCGATTTTATCTTCATGACCGAAGGTACCGCGAACATGTTTATCACCGGGCCCCAGGTCATCAAGGCAGTCACCAAGGAAGACGTCAGCGCCGAAGCCCTGGGCGGAGCGGGCGTGCACACGGAAATTTCGGGTGTGGCGCATTTTCGCTATCCGGACGAAGATTCGACGATCGCGGGCATCAGAAAGCTGCTTTCCTATCTGCCGCAGAACAATATTGAGGACGTGCCGCTCGTTGCGACCGGCGACGATCCCGCGCGTGTCGACGCTTCCCTTGCCGACCTCATGCCCGATTCGTCGAACAGGCCCTACGATGTGCGCGAAGTCATTTCCCGCGTGGTGGACTCATCCGATTATCTCGAAG
>JBDKUJ010000079.1:0-5333 GCA_039679665.1 Rectinema sp.
GCGCATTCAACGCAGCTTCTCGACGAAGAAGAAGTTGGTCCACTGACCGCAAAGTGCGAAGAGGTGTCAAAAGCATGGGCAGTCAAAGCGGAAGAACTCCGGGAGAAGCAGACAAAATGAACGACTGTTCCCTGTCTCTGGACGCTGCCCCGGACGAAGCACCAGACCAATCTCGGGACGATGTACCGGGCGGATCGGTTGAATCGTGGCAAATCGACAGCGAACGGAACGAGACACGGTACGTCAAAATCATGGAAGGAAGCCGCTTCCCTATCCTCACACTGTTCAACCGGTCGCTGAAGGAAGATACCAGTCTCCTTTTGCCGAGAGTGCTGCTCGCGACCTTCGGAACCATGAACCACATTCCCCACTCGCTGTTTATGCATTCCGGCCCCGAACGCGAAAGCTATATCTGGGATACCTTCCGTCAGTGGTCGAAAGAAGTCTGCAGTATCGCCCAGATCAAACTCGATGTGTCCGGAAGCGCGCGGATCGATCCGGATGGCGCCTATCTTTTCGTATCGAACCATCTCTCGCCCGCGGATATTCCCGTCATCCTCGCCGCATTGCCCGTACGCGCCGGGTTCGTCGCAAACACAGCGATGAACCAGATTCCGGTAATGTCCTACTGGATGCGTTCGAGCGGAGCGGTATTCGTCAATCAGGGCGATCCGAAAGCCGAAATGACCGCATTCAGAACGATGATAAAACGCCTGAAACGCGGGCGAAGTCTCATCCTTTTCCCCGAAGGCTACATTCATCAGAGCAAGGGTGTAGCGGAATTCAAACGGGGAGGCATCCACTCAGCCATCTTCGCCGGTGTGCCGATCGTCCCCGTGTGCCTGTACGGAACGCAAAGTGTCATGCGCCCGGGAGGCTTGCGGATCGTGCCCCGCCGGCATGTTTCGGTGGAATTCGGCGAACCCATCGATCCTGCGTCGCTCAGCCGCGATCAGAAGAAGCGTATCGAAAGCATCATGCAGGGTAAAATCGCCGCCATGAAGGCTCCGCATGAAGAGGCGGACCTGCAGCGACGGCGTATCGAGGTTCACAGGCGCAACGCAAGGCCGTGATCGGCCGTTTTCCCTCCATATATATCGATGCCGCCTTGTACGGAATGGACCGCGCGATTACAATACGCGGCCATGGAGTACCAGAAAAGAACCGCAACATGCGGGCAGCTCGGCAAAAGCGATGTGGGTGCGATCGTAGTCCTCAACGGATGGGTGCACCGCAAGCGCGATCACGGCGGAATCTCCTTCATCAACCTGCGCGACAGGTACGGCATCACGCAAGTCGTGGTCGACTCGGACGCTTCGCCCGAACTGGCCGCCACAACCGCCGACCTCAAGATGGAGTACTGCGTTGCGGTCCGCGGCACGGTCAGGCCGCGTCCCGACTCCATGGTCAATCCGGACATGGCCACCGGCGCCATCGAGGTCAAGGCAGAATCGATCACCGTCCTCTCGAAGTGCGAGCCCCTCCCCTTCATGATCGACGAAAAATCGGACGCGAAAGAGGATACCCGCCTCACCTACCGCTACCTCGACCTGCGCTCGTTCTCGATGCAGAGAAAGATCAAGCTCAGGCATGAAGCCGCATTCGCGGTGCGCGAATACCTCTCGGGCAAGGGTTTTTACGAAATAGAAACACCGACCTTCATCCGCTCGACGCCCGAAGGCGCGCGCGACTATCTGGTGCCCTCGCGGCTCTATCCGGGCAAATTCTACGCTCTGCCCCAGTCGCCGCAGCTTTACAAGCAGCTTCTCATGGTGTCGGGCATGGACAAGTATTTTCAGCTCGCACGCTGTTACCGCGACGAGGATGCGCGCGGCGACCGCCAGCCCGAATTCACGCAGATCGATATCGAAATGTCATTCGTAAAACGCGACGACATTCTCGAGATGTGCGAAGGCCTGATGGGCTACGTTTTCCGCAAAACCTTGAGCGTCGAACTGCCCGCGCACTTCGTGCGAATACCCTACGACGATTCGATCGAACGCTTCGGCACCGACAAGCCCGACCTGCGCTTCGGTATGGAAATGCAGGATTTCGCTCCCTTCGTCGAGGCATGCTCCTTCCAGGCCTTCAAGGACGCGCTCGCCTCGGGCGGCAGGGTCAAGGCGCTCGTAGTGCCCGGCAAGGCGGACTATTCGCGCAAGCAGATCGAGGAACTCGAAGCGGCGGCCAGGGTGTACAAGGCCAAGGGCATGGCCTGGATGAAAGTGAACGCCGCAGGCGGACTCGAAGGCGGCGCCGCCAAGTTCTTCGCCGACAATGCGGCCGCCGTCACGGCAGGCCTCGGCGCCAAGCCCGGCGACCTCATCCTCATGGTGGCCGACGCCAAGGCCAAAGTCGCCTGCACTTCGCTGGGAGCCGTCCGCTCCAAGCTCGGCAAAGACCTTGGCCTCTGCGATCCTGCCGCTTTTGCATTCGCCTGGATCGTCGACTTCCCGATGTTCGAATTCAACGAGGAAGAGAACCGCTGGGAAGCCGCGCACCATATGTTCACGATGCCGCAGGAAAAATACCACGCCACCCTGGAATCGGACCCCGGTTCGGTCAAGGGCGACTTGTACGACCTCGTCCTGAATGGTTTCGAAATCGCCTCGGGTTCAATCCGCATCCACGATCCCGACCTGCAGAAACGCATTTTCGGCATCGTCGGCTTCTCGGAAGAGGAAGCCCAGCGGAAGTTCGGCTTCCTGGTCGAAGCGTTCAAGTACGGTCCCCCACCCCATGGAGGCATCGCCCCCGGTTTCGACCGGCTCGTGATGCTCATGGCGGGCGATACTTCCATCAAGGAAGTCATCGCGTTCCCGAAGAATTCCTTCGCGGTGAGCCCGATGGACCAGTGCCCGAACGAAGTGGACGAAAAGCAGCTGAAGGAAATCCACATCAGGATCGTGCCCAAAGACTGAAAGAATGATCGGGGCTGACGGGGACGGGCGATGCCTGTTCCCGGGCGGCAATTTTACGACAGGCGACCTCCACGGGGGTCGCCTTTTTCTTTATTCCGAAACATTTGGGGCTTTTTCAAAAGTCTTCCGACTTTTGAAAAAGCCCCATTTGAAAAATATTTTCCATTCGCCTTGACGCGCTCCCAAAATAGCGATAGTGTATTAGTATGCTAATACACTATATATGCTTGGAGTGTGTATGATACATTTCGATTCCGTATCGTTCGGGTACGGCAAAACGCAGCTTTTCTCCGATCTTTCGCTCAGATTGGCGCCGGGGCAGATTTACGGGCTTCTAGGCCTGAACGGCGCCGGCAAGACGAGCCTCCTGAAGCTGGCTTCAGGCGCCTTGTTCCCCCGCATGGGCAAGATTACGCTGTTCGGCCGGGAGCCAGGACACCGCGATGCCGCAGTGCTCGCGGATATCGCTTTTGTGCCCGAAGATCCATGGACTCCGGCCATATCGCTCGAACGTTGGCTCGAAGTCTACGCGCCTTTCAGGCCGGCCTTCGAACGCGAAAAATTCAATGTCCTCGCGGCTGAATTCGGTCTGGACCGGAACAAATCCCTCGCCAAGGTATCCTACGGCCAGCGCAAGAAATTCGCCGTCGCCGCGGCCCTTTCGTCGGGAGCGAGGGCGATATTCCTGGACGAACCGACGAACGGTCTGGATATCCCTTCAAAAGTCCAGCTGCGGCGCGCCCTGGCGGAAAGCGCGGACGGAAATGCCGTAGTGGTGGTGTCGACCCATCAAGTGCGGGATCTCGAAGCGATCATGGACCCTATTCTCATCCTGAACTCGGGCAGCATCGTAAGCACCATAAGTCAGCAGGCCCTCTCCGAACTCGCAACTGTCCGCGTAAAGGACCTGGGCGGCATCGAAGCCATCTACGCCGAACAGGACGCCATGGGCTGGACCGCCCTCGTTTCGGGCGAAGGTTCTCCGCCCGATCTTGAACTTGTGTTCGCGGCGGCGATCAAAAATCCCGAAACGCTGAACGCGGCGCTGGACAAGGCCGGAAGGAGCATGAAATGAAGATCGCAGGCTTTACGATATTGGAACCGGGCGCTTCATTCAGCATGAAGAGGCTGTACATGCTTCTTAAAATCCGGGTGATCGAGGATGCGCCGGCGGTCCTGTTGGCCGCGGCGGGCGCTCTGGCGGTCAATCTTCTCGCGGTGGCGGTTTTGGGTTACGCACTCTTCGGAGGGAGCACACAGAACAATGACACATGGGGTGCGATAATCGCTCTGGGCGGAATCCTTCTCGCTTCCCGGGCCTTCGCCCAGCTCCATTCGGGAAGATCGGCGATCGATGTGGTATTGCTTCCCGCGTCCAACCAGGAAAAATATGTGGCCACGCTCGCCATGTACCTCATCGTCTATCCCATTGCGGCATCGATCCTGGCATTTCTGGCTTCGGCGATCTCAAGCGGCATGGAAGCACTCGCGGGCAACGGATTCGGACCGCTGTGGCACCCCTTCCGGGCCGATATCTGGCGGACATGGGCCGAATACGCGGTAGCGACAGTGTTTTTTGTGATGGGTTCGGCCGCATTCAAAAAACTCGCTTTGCTGAAAACCATCCTTGCGGCGATTGCCTGTTATCTCGTACCGGCCGCGCTCCTGTTTTTCGTGATCACTTCGCGCTACAGGGGAAATGGTCAAGATGCGCCGGGCATATCCTACATGAACGGCATCCTGCGCATCGGCGATGGAGATTCGTCGACCTATGCGCTATCGGGCACTCTCCGGTGGATCACGGATATCTACCGTTATGCGGTACTGCCGGCGCTCGCGCTCGTTTTCGGCTACCGGAAGATGTCGAAAAAGGAAATCGCCGATGAGGTTCAATAACGACAGGCCGATTTTCGTCCAGATAGCCGATCAGCTCACCGCAGATGTCCTGGCCGGGCTCCTCAAGCCGGGAGACAGGCTTCCTTCCGCGAGGGATCTCGGGACTATTTTCGAAGTGAATCCCAATACCGCCGCGAGAGCTTTGCAGATGCTGGCCGATTCCGGCCTGGCAGGTCTCGCGCGGGGGACCGGGTACACCGTCGCGGCCGACGGGCTCGCTTCGGCGCGGCGCGAACGAAAGGAACGCTTCCGGAAAGACCGCCTCCCCGGGTTTTTCACCGAAATGTCGATGCTGGGTATCGATATGAGCGAGGTATTGCAGCTTTACGGCGAATGGAAAGCGGCAGCAGCCGCAACCGCAGTCCCGGGCGGCGCGGCATCGGCGTAGGCAGGCGCCCTTCAGTCCTTGACCTGCCAGCGTCCTTCGACAAAATGGAAACGGTCGGCCGCCATGTCCAGGAGGCGGCCGTCCTCTCCCGCCATCTTCACCGAACCGGAGAGCGGATTCACTTCGAC
>JBDKUJ010000080.1:0-3252 GCA_039679665.1 Rectinema sp.
TTCGATCCGCGCGAAGCGGCGGCGAAGAACGACTTTATCCTGCCCTCACGCACCATACGTTCGGGTGACCCGGAAAAAACCTTCGGAAATTGCGCCTTCGTCGTATCGGGCCGCGTCGAATCGGGCGGCCAGGAACACGTCTACCTGGAAACCCAGGGTTCGTATGCCGAGCTTCGCGACGGCGGAAAAATGTTCGTCATTTCCTCGACTCAAGGCCCGACCGGTGTCCAGAAAGCGGTGGCACAGGCACTGGGCTTGCCCATGAACATGGTCGAAGTGGAAGCCCGGCGCCTGGGCGGCGGTTTCGGCGGCAAGGAAGACCAGGCGGCGTATTGGGCCGCCCTGACCGCCTTCGGCGCACGCGTGTCCGGCAAGCCGGTCAAATTGTACCTGAATCGGCGCGACGACATGCGGGCCACGGGCAAGCGTCATCCGTACAGCTCGGATTATCGCCTCGGCGCCGACAAGGACGGACGGCTTCTTGCCTTCGAGGCCGACTATTACCAGAACTCGGGCTCTTCCTGCGACCTGTCTCCGGCCATTCTCTCGCGCACCCTCCTGCATGCCACCGGCGCCTATCGGGTACCGGAAGTCCGGGTCACGGGCTATATGTGCCGCACCAACCTGCCCTCCTTCACCGCCTTCCGCGGATTCGGAGCGCCCCAGGGTTTCTTTGTGATCGAAGCCGCGATGGACGCCCTCGCACGGGAAACCGGCATCGACCCGGTGGAATTGCGGAGGCGCAACCTCTACCGCGAAGGGAACGAGACCTATTTCGGCATGCCTCTGCAACATGTCCGCGCAGGAGAAGCCTTCGACCGTGTACTCGAAAAAACCGACTGGCCCCGCCTGCGCCGCGACATCGCCGCGTTCAACGCGTCCTCCAGGACCGAAAAACGCGGCGCGGCCTGCATACCCGTCTGTTTCGGCATATCATTCACGAAATTGCCCATGAACGAAGCCGGCGCTCTCGTGCACGTATACCAGGACGGGTCCGTCCTGGTGAGCACGGGCGCGGTGGAAATGGGACAGCAAGTGTCGCGCAAGATAGCCCTCATCGCAGCCCGCGCCCTTGGCGTCGATTCCTCGCGCATACACGTCGAACGGACAAGCACCCTCACCGTAGCCAACACTGTGCCCACCGCAGCGAGTACCGGCGCCGACCTCAACGGCATGGCGGCGCAAATCGCCTGCGGAGAAATCAAGGCAAGGCTTCTGGAAAAGGCCGCCGCAATGCTCGGCGCCGCTCCCGGCGAGACCGGGATAATAGGGGACAAAATCCTCCTGCGCGGCGCCTCCACGGAACTCAGCTGGGAAAAGCTCGTAACGGCGGCCAATGATGCGCGCATCGACCTTTCGGCGCACGGATTCTATGCGACGCCGGGCCTTTTCTACGATATGAAAGCCGAGCGCGGCACACCATTCGCCTATCACGTATACGGCGCGGCTGTCATCGAAACCACCGTCGACACACTGCGAGGCGTCTATCGCCTCGACAGGGCGACGATCGTGCACGATATGGGACACAGCATCGACCCGGCGGTCGATCTGGGCCAGATCGAGGGCGCCCTCGCCCAGGGCCTGGGCTGGTCACTCCTCGAAGAGCTGAAATTCGGCGACGACGGCAGACCGCTCACCGACACTCTCTCGACGTACAAAGTGCCCGACGCATCGTTCATGCCCGAAAAATGCGAAGTGGAATTCCTTCCCGAATCGCCCAACCCGACAACGAGCGCCAACTCGAAAGCCGTCGGCGAACCGCCCCTCATTTACGGAATCGCAGGCTATTTCGCGGTTCTGGATGCCTTGCGCGCCGCGCGGCCGGACGTGGATGCGCCATACGACCTGCCGTTCACCCCGGAAAAAGTTTCCGCATTCCTGGCCGGCGCACATTTTCCGACCGATTCACGTTTTCCGGCCGGCGCGCGCGGCGGGAGGAACGAATGATCGTAAAAAACGCGCTTGCCGCCCTCCCCGGCGAAAGCGATTTCCGCAAGACGGATCTGCTGATCCGTGACGGCAAAATCGTCCGCATCACCGAGGCCGCGGCATTCGCCGCCGCGGAAGAAACCCTCGACGCATCGGGCCTCATGCTGTTCCCCGGAGCCATCGATCCCCATGTCCATTTCGACGAACCCGGATTTGAATGGCGCGAAGATTTCCTCCACGGCACGAAGGAAGCGGCGCGGGGCGGTGTAACGACGATAATCGACATGCCCTGTACCTCCCTGCCGCCCATCACAACGATCGAGGCACTCAGGAACAAGCTCGCCGTCGTCGAAAAAAAGGCTGTCGTCGACTATGCGTTTTATGGTGGAGTGTCCGGACATACCGCGGACGCATCCTTTGCGGGCGCCATGGAAGCGCTTGCGCCTTATGTGGTCGGTTTCAAATGCTACTTCGTGTCCGGCATGGACAGCTTCACCGCGGTCACCAAAGCGCAGTTCGCGCGCGCGGCGGCCGAATGCGCCCGGCTCAAGCGCCCTCTTCTGCTGCATGCCGAAGATCCCGAACTGATCGCGAAGGCGCAGGCGGGACTGGCCGCCGCGCGCGGCGCGGCACCGCCCGTATGGCGCGATTACTACGCGTCGCGGCCGATGGAAGCCGAGATCGAAGCCTGCAGGGAGGCCGTGCGACTTTGCGGCGAACACAGTTCCTCCCTTCATGTGGTGCACGTCGGTACCGCCGCCGCGGTCGAAGCTGTCGCGCGATCGGGCGCTTCCTGCGAAACCGGACCGCATTATCTTGCATTCGACGAAGAAGATTTCGAGACGTATGGAGCGGCGCTCAAAACCGCACCGCCCGTCAAGGAAGCCTCCCAGAAAGCGCTCCTGTGGCGGCTTCTGGCCGAAGGAACCATTTCTTTCGTCGCTTCCGACCACGCCGGTGCGCCCGAACGCGAAAAACTGACAGGAAATCCGCTCACTGCGTACGGCGGAATTCCCGGAACCGGAACCTTTTTCCCCTACCTTCTGTCCGAAGGTTTTTTTGCGCGAAGACTGAACCTTCCCCGCTTCCTCGAGGCGACATCGGGTGCGGCCGCGCGCCGCTACGGTCTTTCCGGCGGCAAGGGTTCCATCGAACCCGGGAAAGACGCGGATTTCGTCCTCGTCGATCCGGAAGCCACGACATTTCTCGATTCTTCCAGAATGGAAAGCAAAAGTACGATCACACCTTTCGCGGGAATGCGACTCTCAGGCAGAATCGCGGGCACCTACTTGCGCGGCGCCCGCGTCTTCGGCACGCCCCGCC
>JBDKUJ010000081.1:0-3137 GCA_039679665.1 Rectinema sp.
GGGTTTTGCTTCTCTCGCCGGGGAAACGATTCCCGAATCGCTGCGGCGGGAAGATTTGGGCGAGCCCCCGAGACGCTGTCTCCTCTGCGGGAATGCCGCCGCCGTCTGTATGGCCTGCCGCCGCCACGGGCTTGCCGAAATAATGGCCGAGGTCGATCGCCTTCTTTCCACGCTATCAAGGCCGGCAAAAGAAAAGACGAAAGAAAAGGCGGCAACATCGGCCGGACGGATTGCCGCACTGGCTGTGACGGCGCTATCCGGGGAGGCCTCACTTTTCGATAAACCCGGACTGGTGTGCCCGGATAGCAGGGGCTCCCATTCCGATATGGAATATCGGCATTTTCTGGTTTCAGCCCGAGCCCTCGCGCCGTGTATGGAAGCCTGTGCCGCAACCGGCGCCGCATTCCGTGGCGATGACCCCAAAAAACTTCTCGCTTCGCTGCGGACGATCGGAATCGCGGGCGAGTCGGCGATGCTCAATGCCACCGGCGGAGTAAATACGCACAAAGGCGCCATTTTCTGCCTCGGTCTGCTCGCCGCCGCGTCGGCCAATATCGCATCCGGGCCCCGGCATCAAAGTGAACCCGCGGGAGACTCGGCCTGCCTGCTTGCGGGCTCGATGTGCGCCGGCATTGTCCAGGCTGAACTTCCTGCTTCAAAAAACAGCGTTGATACCGATCGCCCACGCCCCCAGACGAATGGCGAGCGCCTCTATGGGGAACTCGGCGTTCGTGGTATACGGGGCGAAGCGCAGGATGGGTTTCCCGTCTTGCGGCGGCGCATTCTGCCTATCCTTCGCGCCGCGCGAAGGATAGGCAGCGGCGCGGTGAAGGCGGCTCGCCTCGACGCGCTCCTGTGGTCAATGGTGGAACTCGAAGACAGCTGCATTATTTCGCGCGGCGGCATGGAAGGACTCAGCCTCGTCCGAAAGGGTGCCGAGCGTGTGCTCTGCCTGGGCGGAGCCGCGAGCGCTTCGGGGATGGCTGCGTTGTCCGATCTGAATGCGCTTCTCGTCGAGAAACACTTGAGTCCCGGCGGATCCGCGGACATGCTCGCCGCAGGGATATTTCTGGACTGCTTCGAGCGCAGCCTGCAGGCGGAATAGCGGGAATCCCACGCTTCACGCGTCGCCGACGAGCCCCTGTTTGAAGGCGTAATGCGTGATCTGCGCATTGTTCTCGAGCCCCGTCTTTTCGATGATCCTTGTCCGATAGGTACTCACTGTCTTTACGCTTATGTTCAGGAGCCCGGAAATCTCTCCGGCCGTCCTGCCCGAAGCCAGCATCATGAATACCTGGAATTCACGGTCGGAGAGCCGCTGGTGCGGCAGCGAGCTGCCGTCCTTGAACACATCGTCCAGGAGAAGCTCCTGTGTCTTCGAATTCAGATATCGTTTTCCCGATACCACCGTACGGACGGCCTGCACGACTTCGGCCGGATTGCCGGCTTTATTGAGGCAACCGGCCGCGCCCAGTCTGAAGGCGCGAAGCGCATACTGCTCCTCGGGCTGGATGCTCAGGATAAGGACACTGGATACGGGATCCGCATCCTTGATGTCGCGGATGAGATCCAGTCCATCCCGCCCCGGCATTGAGATGTCGAGCACGACCACATCGTAATGCCTGCTCCGGACGGCTTCGAGAGCCTCACGGCCATCGCCGGCTTCGTCCACCCGCAGGGTGGGCAGGTTTTCCTCCAGCAATTGCCGGAGTCCCTTGCGAATCAGGTAGTGGTCATCGGCGACGAGTATGCTGAGCATCATTCCTCCTGCAACCGCGACTGGGGCAATCGGGCTTCCGCCAGTGTACCGCCGCCCTCGACTGCCGCAATCATGAACCTGCCGCCGAACATGGCGCAACGCTCGCGGATTCCAATGATCCCGAAGGAATCATCGGCTTCGGCCCGGCCCGGTTCGATACCCTTGCCGTCGTCCCTGATGGCGAGCGCAAGCTGGTCATCCTCGACGGCGAGATGCACCGCGACATGGGCTGCGCCCGAATGTCTCCATACATTCGTAAGGAGTTCCTGGGTGATCCTGAACAGCGCGGTAGCGGCCTTGCCGGATATCTCGGGAAAAGGATGCACCACATCGAGGGATGTTTCGATACCGCTCCGGCGTCCGAACGCTTCCACATACCACGCCAGCGCCTCATGGAAAGAAAGCGCATCCAGCGCCACGGGGCGCAGGTTGTTGGCGACGCGTTTTACCGCCGACATGGCCTCGCCGATGGAACCTATCATCTCCGCTATGCGTTCACGACGCTGGGGCAAGGGGGCCTTCGAATGCGAATCGAGCCACCAGGCCTGCAGATTCAGCGCCGCCAAGTGTTGTCCGATCTCGTCATGGACGTCCCGGGCGGCGGCGATGCGCTCTTCTTCCCTCGCCGATTCGACATGGCGGGAAAGTTTTACGAGCAACTCGTTCCTTTTCCGGAGGTTGTTGATCCTCATGCGGACCGCGAGCCAGGCTCCCATGACGATCAGCAGGAATGCCGCGGAAAGGAACCACCATGTGCCCCAGAAAGGAGGATGCACTACGACGTCGAGCGTCTCTCCCGCTATGTTCCATACCCCATTGCCATTCGCTGCTTTGGCACTGAGCACGTAGGCGCCGGGGGCGAGCCGCGACATATAGCCTGAATTGCCGTGACTCAACTCGGACCATCCGCCCTGCCCTCCTTCGAGGGTTACGGCATAGCGGTTGCGTTCGGGTGCGATATAATCCAGAACCGCAACCGAATAGCGGAATCCGATATTGTCAAAGGGCAAGTCGATGCGCTTCGGACGCAACGCCGACACGGAGGAAGTCGGGCGTCCGCCTTCGCCCAGCACAGTCAACCCGGTAATGACCACCTCGGGAGGCAAATCTTCGAATACAAGCCTTCGCGGATCGAAAACGCTGAGTCCGAGCGGGCCGCCGAACCAAAGGCGGCCGTCTGCAGCCCTGAGAAACGCATTTTGCGACAACTCATCGGACGCCAATCCGTCCGAAGCGCCGAAATTGAAAAATGCGCCCGAGGATCGATCCATGCGCGACAGCCCGGTGGCGGTTGAAATCCACAGATTTCCGTCGGCATCGCCGACGATTCCGTACACAGTAGTGCCGGCAAGCCCGTCCTTTTCGCCGTAATGGACGA
>JBDKUJ010000082.1:0-5011 GCA_039679665.1 Rectinema sp.
GCCGCTTTCCGGACTATACTTGCTTCATATGGAACGCCCCATCGTCATTCTGCGCCCGAGAGAAGATCTCCGTATCCGCGCCGGGCACCCCTGGATTTACGACAACGAGATAGCCCGCGTCGAAGGAACGCCGAAAGCGGGGGGCGAAATCGAGGTTCAGGATTCCCGCCGCCTTCCTCTGGGTTCCGCTTTCTGGAATCCTGCGTCCAGAATCAGGGCCAGGATATATTCGCGCAAACCTTGCCCTGCGGATACGGCATTTTTCGTGGATTCCATCCGGGCCGCGCTTGAATGGCGGCGGCGCTTTTTCAATCCGGAAATCCAGAGTTTGAGGCTCGTATTCGGCGAAGCCGACGGGATACCGGGACTGATAATCGATTCCTTCGTCGGCAAACCGGCCAAGGACAGTCCTCAGCCGGGACGCTGGCTGACCGCCCAATTTCTCAGCCTCGGGGTTGCGCGCCGGAAAGAGCTTATACTCGACGCGCTCGCCCAAGTCTTCCCTTCGACGGGTATCATGGAACGTTCCGAAGGCTCCGTACTCGTACTGGAAGGCCTGTCGCCGGCTGTCGGCGTCTTGCGCGGCACGGTGCCCGAATCGATTCTGATGTCGGAAAACGGCCTTGATTTTGCGATCGACATAGCGGGAGGGCAGAAAACGGGCTGGTTCCTCGATCAGCGCGCAAACCGCGCCGCGGTCGCCCGTCTGGCCCCGGGCAAACGGGTCCTGGACGCGTTCTGCAATCAGGGAGGATTCGGTCTTTCCTGCGCCGCGGCGGGAGCATCCGAAGTCCTCGCCGTCGACTCATCGGCGGAAGCATTGGCGGCATTGCGCGCCAATGCGGAACTCAACGGTCTTTCGAGCAAAGTCCGCGCAGAAGAAGCGAATGTGTTCGATTTTCTTAGAACTATCGAACGGAAAGGTGAAAAATTCGGCCTCATCGTTCTCGATCCGCCCGCGTTCGCCAAAAACCGCGCTTCGATCGAAGCGGCGGGCAGAGGCTATAAAGACCTGAATCTGCGGGCTATGCGCATGCTCGAACGCGGCGGAATCCTTGCCACATTCTCATGCTCGCACTGGTTCGGACCGAAGCTCTTCGACGACATGCTCGAAGACGCCGCCCACGACGCCGGGAAACGACTGCGAACCATCGAAGAGAGAAGCCAAGACCTCGACCACCCCATTGTGTCGGGATATGGCGAGTCCCGTTACCTGAAATGCAGGATTCTCGAAGTCGAGTAAGCGGCGTTGCGGGTTTCGCCCGGGCGGGGCGGTTCAGAGCACGAGGGTTTTGGCTATTTCTTCCAGATACACGCCGAAGAGCCGCGAAAGCTGGCTCGCTTCCGCATATGAAGTGCCTGCTATTCCGTTGAAATAGTTCAGAAAAGCCTGCATTTCATCGGGCTTGCCCGAATACAGCGCGGAAGAAAAAGCGGCGCGAAAGAGTCCCTTTTCGGCCAACTGCATGGTCGACAGTTTGCCGAATTCTTTTTTCGCCTTGCCGTCGACAACGGCCAGGGCGCCATCGAAACCGATCGTAAACACGAAATCTTCGCGGGAAATCAACGTATATTCCTTTCGCGGAAATGCTGCGACAGCAAAGGAGCCCCGCCGCTCGGACGGGGCTCCGAAACCTCATGCCGCAGAGAAACTGTCCTTGCCCGCTCCGCACATCGGACAGACCCAATCTTCGGGCAGATTCTCGAAGGCGGTTCCGGCGGGAATCTTGCCGTCGGGATCGCCCTCGGCGGGATCGTAAATGTAACCGCACACATCACACACGTACTTCTTCATTTTTCGCTCCTTATGGTTCGCGTCCCGGACTCATGCCTTCCAGAGACCGTGAATATTGCAATACTCCCTGGCATAGACCGAAGTGGCCTCTACCGGAAAGAATGCCTTGGGGGCGTCGCCGGGCTTGAGATATGTTCGATAGACTGATCCGTCGGCGACCAGTTCGATCCACTGAATATAATGCTTTTCTTCCATCGGATGGGCTACCGCACCCACGGAAACCCACCAGCCGCCGGCTGTATTTTCGAGTACCGGAACGTGCTTTTCCTTGGATGCGTCGACGGTGTTTTCCGTCATGAGCTTCATGGGCTGGCCGCAGCATACGAGTTCACCGCCGCCGGCGAAGAGCACTTCGACGATATTGCCGCATTTCTCGCACTTGTAGACTTGGAGTTGCTGGATCATCTTTCTCCTCCTGTCGAGTTCAGAATTACCAATTTTCACCAAGCAGTTCGAAATAGGATTGCGGATGGGCGCAAGCGGGGCAAACTTTGGGAGCGGTTTCGCCTTCGTACAGATAGCCGCAGTTGATGCAGCGCCATACCGTCGCCTTGTCCTTCTTGAATACCCTGTCCGAATCGATGTTGGCCACGAAGGCTTCATAACGCTTGGCATGCTGTTTTTCGGCGACCGCAATGGCCTCGAACACGGTCGCAATGGCGTCATAGCCTTCTTCCCGGGCTACCTTCGCGAAACCGGGATACATTTCCTTCCATTCGTAGTTTTCGCCGGCCGCCGCTTCGAGAAGATTCTCCCTGGTCGTACCGATGACGCCCGAGGGGAATGTGCCCGTGATGGTGGTCTTCCCGCCTTCCATGAACTTGAAGAGGCGCTTGGCGTGTTCCTTTTCCTGATTCGAGGTTTCCTCGAACACCAGGGAAATCTGGACAAAACCTTCTTCCTTGGCTTTGGAAGCGAAATAACTGTACTTATTCCTCGCCTGAGATTCGCCGGCGAACGCCGCCATCAGGTTGATCTCAGTTTTGGAGCCTTTAACGCTTTTCATGGCCGTTCCTCCTCTGTTTATCGTATTCGATACATCCCGCAAACGGAAGTGCAATCCGGCGGGACGAATCATGTTTGATTATAGGGGTTTTCCGCCCACAAGGCAATTACGGTCTTTTCCCATTTTTCATTTCCGCTTTTTCCCGATTGCGGATTCAATCGCGGCCACGGTTTGCGCGCGTCTGTACTCCGGAGGAATCGAGTGAACGATGGATATCTAATGGAAAAACCTCCGGAAGAAGCAGAAACTTCACCCGGTGTACGCGAACGCCTGATCGCCGGCGGGCCTTCACGATTATCCGATTCGGAACTCGTCGCGGCCATTCTCGGCACGGGCACGGCCGGCAAACCGGTAGCGAAACTCGCCGTCGAGATACTGGGAATGATCGATCACGGCGGCAGAGAGCCCGAGGCCGACCTATTGCGCAAGGTCGCCGGAATGGGCGACGCAAAAGCCTGCGCGGTAGCCGCCGCGCTTGAACTTGGTCGTCGTTTTTATGGGATCAAAGACCGGCGTATCGCTTCGCCCCGCGATGTGTTTCCCCTCGTAGCCCATTATGCGGACCGCAAGCAGGAGCGTTTTGTCTGCGTATCGCTGAACGGCGCACACGAAGTGATTGCGGCCAGGATCGTATCGATGGGATTGATCAACCGGACAATAGTCCATCCCAGGGAAGTCTTTGCCGATCCGATCACCGATCGGGCCTGCGCCGTCGTTGTCGCCCACAATCACCCTTCGGGGAAGCTCGAGCCTTCGAAAGAAGACATGGACATTACGAGGAAATTGCGCAACGCAAGCGAAATACTCGGCCTGCCGCTCCTCGATCATCTCGTGTTTTCATCCGAAGGCTATTACAGCTTCGTGGAACACGGGCTTCTCTCTCCCGTCTCGCCCGAATAGTCCGGCCACGGGCGTCGCCATTTGCGGCACCCGTGGCCGATCGTTCTATCTCAGATGATGCCGAATTTCCTGCCGGTTTTTTCGAAAATACCAAGCGCGCGCTCAAGCTGATCGCGCGTATGTGTGGCCATATAGCTCGTCCTCAAGAGCGCCATGCCGACAGGCACTCCAGGGGAAACGACCGGATTACAGTACACGCCGTTTTCGAACAGGTCCTTCCAGAAGCGGAAACAGGTTTCGTCCTCGCCGATGATGACGGGAATGATCGGCGTTTCGGTATTTCCGATATTGAATCCCAGTTCCCTGAAGCCTTTCATCATGAAATGCGCGTTTTCCCAAAGCTTTTCGACATGCCAGGGCTCGGTTTCCATGATTTCCAGGGCCGCAAAAGCGGCCATCGCATTGGGGGCGGGCAGCGAAGCCGAGAAAATGAAGGAACGGGCGGTGTGCTTGATATAATTGATGACATCCTTGTCGCCCGCCACAAACCCGCCCAGAGATGCAAAACTCTTTGAAAAAGTGCCCATAATCAGATCTACATCGTTCGTAAGGCCGAAATGCGCGGCAGTTCCCCTGCCTCCGCCCAGCACGCCGATGGAATGCGCATCGTCGACATAGAGCCGCGTTCCGTGCTTCTTGCAGATGCGCACCAGTTCGGGCAGAGCGACGATGTCCCCCCCCATGGAGAAGACGCCGTCGACCACGACCATGGTTCCGTGCTTGGAAGGAATTTTTCCGAGAATCCTGTCGAGCTGTGCCATGTCCCCGTGTACGAAGCGCTTGATGGTGCCCATCCCAAGCCTGCACCCGTCCACGATCGAAGCATGGTCTTCCTTATCCGTGATTACAATGTCGTTGCGCCCGATAAGGGAGGAAATGGCGCCCAGGTTGGCCTGCATACCGGTGCTGAACACGAGAGCCGCATCCTTGCCCAGAAAGGCCGCAAGCCGTTCTTCAAGCACATGGTGCAGTTTCAGCGTGCCGTTGAGGAAACGGCTTCCCGTACAGGAGGGACCGAACTCATCGATCGCTTTTTTCGCCGCTTCTCTGACCTTCGGATGCATGGTCAGACCGAGATAGTTGTTCGATCCGATCATGATGATGCGCCGATCGCCGAGGGTGGCTTCGGTGCCTTCCATGCCGTCCAGAGGCTGGAAATAAGGGTAAATCCCTTTTTCTATCGCCTGCCGGTCGAGATCGAACTCGTGGCATTTCGTGAATATGTCCATTCAAGGACCCCCTTTGCGTACCGGAGTGCATCTCCGGAACGCTATGCGGCTGCCAACCCGTTCCGGGTGGCAGCCCGGTGC
>JBDKUJ010000083.1:0-2957 GCA_039679665.1 Rectinema sp.
AAACCGCCGTTTACGCCGACGAGAAAGATGACCAGGCCGACAAAGGTGTAGATAAACCCTTTCACCATCCTCGCCACCTGGTGGCGGGGCATGTGGAGGATGGTTAACTGGAATACGATGAACATGAGAGCGAGCGGGCCCAGGGCCCGGAAAATTTCGACGATCGTCCCTGGAATCAGATGGAGGAATGACTGTGCGATACCCAGGGATTGCGCAGTCCCGTCCGCAGCCGCGCCGGCCGCATCGACAGCTCCGGTCACGGCTCCCTTGTTGATGATCCCCATGATGAGGACAGCCATGATGGGCCCGATCGAAGCCAGGCCGACCAGGCCGAAACTGTCGACTTCCGTGTTTTTTCCTTTGCGGACGGCGGCGACGCCTACGCCGAGCGCCATGATGAACGGGACAGTCATCGGCCCCGTGGTCGCGCCTCCGGCGTCGAACGCGATTCCCAGATACACAGGATCGGTCAAATACGCGAGAACGAAAACGATGACGTAAAAGAAGACCAGCATCCACCGATAAGGGATCTGAAGGATGACCCTTCCGAAGCCTACGGCCACGAAGAAGCCCACACCCAGGGCTATCATCAGCACAAGAAAGGTTTTTGGAATCAAGGAGTCGACGGAGGCAACCTGGTTGGCGAGCACTTGCACATCCGGTTCCGCTACCGTGATGAGGAAACCGACAAGGAATCCCACTGCGAGCATAAGGCTTAGACTGCGCCTGTGAACGAGCGCGGATCCCACGCTCTGTCCCGCGGGAATGATTCCGATATCGGTTCCCAACAGGAAAAGACTCAGCCCGATGATGATCAGAGCGCCGCCGATGAAGAATTGCGCAAGAAGAAGCCACCCGATCGGCGCTACCGTCAGTTTCAGGATAAAGACGATTATCAGGATGGGAACTACGGAAGCGCTCGTTTCTTTAAACTTGGCAAAAAGATTCATTCGCCGGTCACCTCTCCTTGGCTTTTTCCACCATTTCAAACAGCGCGGGCATGAGCTGTTTCTTGCGTGACAGGATATCCTTGAGGAGATACACGCCGGATTCGGAGGACGGATAGCCCACGAAAGGCAAAAGTTCCCTGTCGGCGTCCATGAAAAGTATGCTCTCAAGCCTGGTGATGTCGGTAGCCATGAGCGCGGCCAGATAACTGCCGGTTTCGGCGCGCAGCCTGGCCAGTCCGTCCAGGATCTCCCTGGAGCGCTCCATGATCTCCAGCGTGCTGGTAAGCTCGATCTGGCTCACGGAAAGCTTGAGGCCGGACGATTCGTATTCCTTGCGGTCGACGCGCACCATACGGTCGACGGGCAGGCGCGCCGCCTCCGAAGCCGAGCCCATTATGTCGAGGCCCAACGCCTCGATATCGAGGTCAGTAATGCCGGAAAGATATTCCGCCATTTCCCTGTCGGTTTCGGTGGTGGTGGCCGAACGCATGACCAGCGTGTCCGAAAGAATGCCGCACAGGAGGATCGATGCCATGGCCCGGGGCAGGGGCAGGCGAAGTTCACGGTACATTCCCGCGACAATGGTGCTCGTCGATCCCACCACCCGGTTGATGAAGGTGATCGGATAGGTCGTCGTAAAAGCACCGAGCCTGTGATGATCGATCACTTCAAGAATGCGGTAATGCTCGATGCCCTCGACGGCCTGCGAAAACTCGTTGTGGTCGACCATGATGAGTTCGATGTTGGGCTCGCGTATGAGGTCGCCTTCCGCGAAAAGCCCCACTACCCGCCCCTCGTCGTCCACTACGGGAACCGAACGGCTCGGCGAAGCCGCTATCGCCGCGCGGGCAGTCTTGAGCCAGTCACGGGGCGACACGGTACGGATGGTGTCGTCTCCCATGGTGACGACGGGAGCCGAATACAGGACGAGCAGCACGGTCGAGCTCGTGTCGTAGGGGGACACGAGGAGCGAAACCCGCTTTTTCTCGGCGAGCTCGCGGATTTCCTTGCCCGGCAAAACCCCGTTGGTGATGATGAGGGCGCGGACACCCGCCTCCACCGCGATTTTCTGCACATCTTCCCTGTCGCCGACCAGAACCACCTTGTTGTCCGGCGGCTCGGAGTGGATGTAGTCGCTGAATTTCGCCGTGCTCAGCGCGGCCACCACCATCCGTGCGTTGAAAAATTCCTTTTCCCCGAACACGACGAGAGGCTGCGCCTTGATCGTTTCGAGCAGATGCCCGACCGAAGTGAGGATGACCGCCTTCCGTTTGGGGTTGATCTTGGCCAGAATGTTCTGCGCGAACGCGCCGTAATGCAGCATGGCCTTGTAGCGTCCGTCGTTGTCGACGATGGGCAGAACACGGCTCTCAGCCTTATCCATCATGCCGAGCGCTTCCCACAGGGGCACGGTTTCGTTCACGGTCGGTTGTACTCCCGTGAGGTAATACTCGACCTTGGGCACGAGATCGGGAATGAACTCCGGCAATGGCACTTCGAATCGGTGAAAAATGTATTCGGTCTGGGGATTCACGGCGCCGGCTCTCGCCGCTTTGGCCTGCGTCATGCCCGACGCCCGCTTCAGTGCGGCGTATGCGGCAGCGGCGACGACCGAATCGGTGTCCGGATTTTTATGCCCGATTATGTAGACTGTCTTTTCCATATGTCAGGGTAGTATAGGCCGGCGCCGGCGCGGCGGGCAACCGCCGGCAGCGGAGAAAATCGGCACTGGTTCGAGCCGAAAAAGCGTACGGTATTTCCGAACGCGACTTCTATCAGTGGGTTCGATCGTACTCCGCCGCTTTTTCCTCGAAGAACTTGTCTATGTCTTCGACGGTGTCCTCAAGAATGAGGAAGAGCGTCTTGATGCCATTCTCGCCGAGCTTTCCTGCCTTGAAAAGAATCTTCACCGTTTTGGAATTCACCGCCTCGACGGCTTTTTCGATCGTGTGCCCATATTGTTCCTTGGTCATCGATCGAACAGCCTTGCCATATGACTCTCCGTCG
>JBDKUJ010000084.1:0-1952 GCA_039679665.1 Rectinema sp.
CCCTCAAACCTATAGGGTTGCAGGACATGCTCCTTCTCAACGCGGCCACGAGCACCTCTGTGCTGGTCTTTCTTTTCGGATTCATCACAGCGCTGTCCATGTGGTCCATGTCGGCGATGGAAGCGAATTTCCTGTCGATGCCATTCAAGCCTTCCCAGCTTCTGGGCGCCAAAATGGCCATGATATATCTCACTAACCTTCTGTTTTCGGTCTTCCTGCTGACTGTCGCGATGGTCGTGTATGGCATCAAGGAAAGACCGCCCTTCATGTTTTATGTGAACGGTCTGCTTTCCGCGTTCGCTCTTCCGCTCATTCCGCTCGCCCTGTCCTATCTGCTGTTGGTGCCCCTGATGAGCGCGGCCAAACGATTCCGCAACAAGAATTTCCTCCTGTACGCCGGCGGTGTGGCCGGACTCGTGGCCGCGCTCGGTTTCAACGCGTATCTGCAGGCCACAATGGTGCGCCTGAACGATCCTGAATGGCTGACGACCAATCTCGCCGGTCCCGAATCGCTGATGTCCCGCATCGGCTCCGCGTGGCCTCCCGCCTGGCTTGCATGGAAGGCATTGTCGAGCGCGTCCGGCGTCGCGGGCTTCGGCGCAGCCCTGGCCAACCTGGCTCTGGGTTCGGGAGCGGTGATCTGCGTCGCCCTGACTCTGGGCGGCGCCTATACGCGCAGCGTGGTCTCCTTCGGTGAAAGCACTCTGGTGCGACGCCGCGCGACCGCCGCCTTCATGGGCAAGACCTTCGCCCGGCGTCCGGTCCCGGTCGCCCTGTTCCTGCGCGAATTCAGGCTCATGAACCGCGAGCCCATGTATCTTCTGAACGGCCCATTCGTGCCTGTACTCATGCCGCTCTTTATGGCCCTGATGTATTTCATCCAGAAGGATGCGTTCGCCGAACTGACCGCAGGACTGGAGCCCATCCTCCAGGGGCCCGCCGCATACCTGATTCCCTCCGCATTCGGCGCCTTCCTCGGCGCGTCGACGAGCATCGCCTGTACCGCGGTATCGCGCGACGCGAAGGCGCTTCCCTGGCTGCGTTCCCTCCCTGTCGACCCGCTTGTGTACCTGGCGGGAAAATTCCTCCATGCGGAAGCCTTCGCACTTTTCGGCGCCCTGATCGGCGCGCTCTCGGGCGGCATCCTTTTCGGCTTGGGTGCCGCAGACTGCGCGCTGGCTTTCCTTCTCGCCGTCCTCGCCGCATCCGTCATGAATCTGATCGGATTATGGCTCGATACGGCATGGCCGCGTCTGCGTTGGGACAACCCTATAGCCCCGCTCAAGCAGAATCCCAACGCCGTGATTTCCATCCTCGGGGCGATGGCGCTCATCGGCGGCTCAGGATGGCTTTCGTCCAAATTGCAGCTTCCGAAATACGGCTACACCCTGTTTTTCGGCAGTATTTTCGCGCTCTTTCTCGCGGCGGGCGCATTGATTTTCCCGCGCTTCGCCAGGGCGCGGATGGAGCGCTGGGAAGCGTGAACCGACGTCCGAAGGCCGATCAGGCCACGGCGGAGCTTCCGCCGAAAGCCCTCGCGAGGGCGATGAATGTTTCGATTATCTCGGGCGCCATGGGCACGATGTGGGTGATCGTCTGTTCGCCCCAGCCCATTTTCAACGTTTTCCTGGTCAACCACTTGGGTGCCTCCTCCGCCACGTTGGGCCTTCTCATCGGGCTTATGCAGCTTTCGGGCGTTTTTCAGCTCCTGTCCATCGTGATCTATGCCTGGCTGCCCTCGCGCAAGGCCTTCTGGCTCGCATGCCATCTTCTGCACCGCGCCGCCGGTCTCGTCGTGATGGGTGTCGCCTTTTTCGCGGCGGGAGGAGGCGACAAGGCCGTCGCCGTACGCTGGACAGTGGCCGCCGTGGCGCTGTCCTGGGCGGTGATGAATCTGAGTTCCTCCGGCTGGTGGAGCTGGATGGCGGACCTGATACCCGAGCGCAAGAGAG
>JBDKUJ010000085.1:0-3420 GCA_039679665.1 Rectinema sp.
GGTCTTCCAGGAAAAGATCCAGGGTAAATAAGCTCGCCTGACGATCGAGTCGCTCCGAGCCATGGCGCAAGAGCCCGCTCGGGGCGACTCGTTTCGCGTCCAGACCAAGGGGGGGGCGATGGCCCAGTTTCTGCAGCAGTTGATCAATGGAATTTCGATAGGTTCGATTTACGCGCTTATGGCCGTCGGCTACTCCCTTGTCTACTCGATCATGAATTTTTCGAATTTTGCGCATGGCTCCGTCATCATGCTCGGCGCCTACTTCGGTTTCTTCGCCATGAAATTTCTCGGCGCGGCCTTTCCTGTGGCTTTCCTGCTCGCCGCGCTGGGATCCGCCTTGGTTGCCGTCATTCTCGAGCGCCTCGCCTATAAACCCCTTCGCGACCGCAACGCGCCTTTCCTCTATTTTATAATCACGGCGATGGGCGCGTCGATTTTTATCGACAACTTCGTGATCGCGACCATAGGACCCACGCCCAAGATGTACCCCCAGATATTCGAGCAGGCCCCGATCATCCTGGGCGAGCTTGCCATCGGGCGAATCGACCTCGCCATGTTCGTCATATCTGCGGTATGCCTCGTGGCGCTCATTATTTTCATCGACCACACGAAAATGGGAAAGGCTATCCAGGCCACGGCCTACAATATGAAAGCGAGCGCCCTCATGGGCATAAATACGAATTTCGTCATCGTCCTGGTATTCGCCATCGGCGGGGGGCTCGCGGGAATAGCGGGCGTCCTGTACGGCATGAAGTACCAGGTCTATCCGCAGATCGGCAATATCACCATGAAATCTTTCATCGCCGCGGTATTCGGCGGGTTGGGCAGTCTTCCGGGGGCCCTGATCGGAGCTCTTCTCCTTGGCCTTATCGAAACCATGGTGTCCGGTTATCTTTCGACGCAGTACCGTGACCTCATCGCTTTCATAATCCTCATAGCCATGCTTGTCGTACGGCCCACGGGAATCATGGGCAAGAACGCCGAAGAAAAGGCGTAGGGGGAAGCATGGAATACGTACTTGGAATTCTGGTCCTGTCGGCGATCAACCTGATCGCCGTCCTGGGGCTTTCCATACTGACCGGTTTTACCGGCCTCTTTTCGTTCGGCCACGCTGGCTTCATGGCCATCGGTGCGTACGTCGCCGCCATATTCACGGCGCGCCTTCACTTGCCCTTCGAGGTAGCCCTCATCGCCGCCGGCATCGCCGCCGGGATCGTGAGCGTCGCTCTCGGCCGTCTTACGCTCAAGCTCAAGGGCGACTATTTCTGCATCGCTACGATGGGCTTCGGCGAGGCGGTCCGTCTTCTCTTGAACAACTGGAAATGGGTGGGCGGCGCCCGCGGCTGGGAATCCATTCCCAAGTTCGAGGGACCGCAGTTTATCCTTCCCTTCGTCGTCGCGGCTCTCGCCGTCGTCTTTTCCTGGAACCTCGTCAATTCGCGCCAGGGGCGCAACCTCGTGGCCGTGCGCGAAGAGGAACTTGCCGCGCAGATGTCCGGCATCAACGTCCTGCACTCCAAGATGACCGCACTCATCGTGAGCGCGGTCCTGGCGGGCATAGCCGGCGCCCTCATGGCCAATTTTATCGGATTCATCGCGCCCAAGTCGTTCAACATGCAGAAATCCACCGAACTCATAATAATCGTGATATTCGGCGGCCTGGGCTCGATCTCCGGCTCGGTCGTCGGCGCCCTGCTCCTGACCGCCCTGCCGGAGGTGTTCCGCGCCTTCTCCGACTGGCGCCTCGTGTTCTACGGCCTCGCCGTCATCATCATCATGGTAGGGCGTCCGCAGGGCCTCATGGGAGGCATCGAGCTTACGCCTTCGGGCGTCAGGAAGGCCCTCGCCGCGCGCAGGACAAGGGCCGAATTCGCGAAGATCAGTGCCGCCGATACGCCCACTGACGCGGATTCGCCGGTCGATGGAGGCTCGAAATGAGCGCACTGCTCGAAATAAAGGGCCTTACCAAGCGCTTCGGAGGATTGGCGGCGGTCAACGACGTGAGTTTCTCGGTCGAGGAGGGCAAGATATTCGGCCTTATCGGTCCCAACGGCGCCGGAAAGACCACGATTTTCAACCTCGTGACCGGAGTCTATCACGTGACTTCGGGCGAAATACTGTACCAGGGGCGATCCATCGCGGGTATGGAACCTTCGCGCATCGCGAATCTCGGCATCACGCGCACTTTCCAGAACATCCGGCTCTTCAAGAATCTCTCGGCCTTCGACAATGTTCTGACTGCCTGCCACGCCAGCGCGAATTACGGGCTCGCCGAGGCTATCCTGAGGCTGCCGCGGTTCCGGCGCGAGGAACTCGTGCTGCGGGAAAAGGTCGACTACCTCCTCGAAACCATGGGATTGACCGAGCGCAAGGATGTGACGGCCAACAACCTTCCCTATGGCCTCCAGCGACGCCTTGAGATCACGCGGGCCCTTGCCCTCGGTCCGAAACTCCTCCTGCTGGACGAGCCGGCCGCGGGTATGAATCCTGACGAGACCGAGCAGCTGATGGATATCATCTGTCGCATCCGCAAGGATTTTTCCCTGTCCGTTCTCCTGATTGAGCACCATATGGACCTTGTGATGGGCATTTGCGAACACATCGTTGTGCTCAATTTCGGCGTGAAACTGGCCGAGGGGAACGCCGACGAAGTATCGGCCGACCCGAGCGTGGTGGAAGCCTACCTGGGCGATTCGAGGGGAAACAAAGCATGCTGAGCGTACGCGACCTGCACGTTTCTTACGGCGGGATCAGAGCCTTGAAAGGCGTCTCGCTCGACGTCTCTTCAGGCGAGATTGTGACCATCATCGGCGCCAACGGAGCCGGGAAGTCGACGCTTCTCAACACGATATCCGGATTCCTGAAACCCAACAGGGGCGAAATATACTATAAGGACACTTTGCTGCCGAAACGGCCCGATCTCGTCGTCAAGGCCGGCATCTGCCATGTGCCCGAAGGTCGCCTCGTATTCGCCAACCTCACGGTGATCGACAATCTTCGCCTGGGAGCCTATCTCCGGAAGGATTCCAGGGCGGTGTCCGACGAACTCGATTCCGTATTCACCCTTTTTCCGCGGCTCAAAGAGCGCGAAGCCCAGAAAGCGGGAACGCTCTCCGGCGGCGAACAGCAGATGCTGGCCATGGGGCGCGCCCTCATGACCAATGGAGACCTCGTCCTCATGGACGAACCTTCCCTCGGACTCGCGCCCCTTCTGGTGCAGACGGTGTTCGATATTATCGGCAAGATACGCGCGATGGGGAAAACCATTCTCCTGGTCGAGCAGAACGCCTCGAAGGCGCTCTCCATAGCCGATCGCGCCTATGTGCTCGAGCAGGGACATATCGTCAAGCAGGGCAGGGCCTGCGACATCGCCAGCGACCCGGCCGTCCGCGCGGCCTATCTGGGATCACGTTCGGTGAG
>JBDKUJ010000086.1:0-5759 GCA_039679665.1 Rectinema sp.
CGGGAGTCCCGGGCATGGAGAACAGCAGCGAAAAAGCCATCAGCGTCCTGTCCGGATCCTTTCCGAGAAGTTCGAAAAGCCTTCCCGAAAATGCCTGCCCCTCACGGAACGACCAGCGCGGGTCGCGCATGAACTCGAAGGCGAGCGCGCGCCGTTCCTCCGGCGACACCAGATCCAGAGTCACTTCGTCGTGGCAGCGCAGAAAGGTGAACCAACTGCACCCTTCGGGCAAGGCGGGGAAGGAAGCGTCCACAAGCCGGGCCGGTGCGGCTTCGGCCATGGCCTGCCAGAACTTGGGCATCAGAGGAAAATGATAGGCCGCCCTGCACTCGTCGCCTTCGCCGAAATAGGGCAGAAGATCGGCTGGCGCCTGATTGGCCTCGGCGACGAGGAGGGTGCCCGCTTCGAGCCGGTCCAGCGCGGCCCTGAAAAGCTTGAGTATGCTGTGCGTTTCGGGAAGGTTTTCGCAGCTGGTTCCCTCGCGTTTCCAGATAAGGGCCGCGGCGTCCATCCTGAATCCGTCCACTCCAAGCGTTTTCCAGTGCAGGAGGGCCTTCGTCATTTCGCGGGCGACCCTGGGGTTCCCGTAGTTCAGGTCGGGCTGGAAAGGATAGAAGCGGTGGAAATAATACATGCCGGAGGGCTCGTGCCTCGTCCAGTTCGAGTCGACCATGCCGGGAAACACGAGTCCCGCCGCGGAATATCCTTTGCCGTCCGCGCTCCAGTGGTAATAGTCCCGGTATTCAGGATCGCCCGAAGCCGAGGCCGCGAACCAGGGATGCTCGTCGGAGCTGTGGTTGATCGCGATGTCGAACACGACGCGCATGCCCTTGTCGTGCGCGGCCCGCAGCAGCCGAAGAAAGGCGCGGTCGCCGCCGAATTCGTCCGCCACATGATGATAATCGCTGATGTCGAAGCCCTGGTCCCTGCCGGGCGAACGCAGCAGGGGTAGAATCCACAGGGTCCGCACCCCCAGCCTGTCCAGTTCGTCCAGGTGGGGGATCGCGCCTTCCAGGCTGCCGCCGAAGGCATCGGGGTACATGGCGTAGACGAGGTCGGCGCGCCGCGCGGTTTCCCGGCGCCTGGAAGCTCCTTTACGGAAGCGCGCGGCGGCGATGCCGATATCGGCCAGCAGCGCCGCGAATTCCACCGTTTCACCGGGATAGAGGTCATTCCAGAGGGCCCGGATTCTGTCCGTTCCGTCATCCCGACCGTCCGATGGAGCTTCATCCCTTGGCTGCATGCTTGTCTCCTCGAAAAATGCTTTGACATATCCAAAAAGTGATGCAATACTCCCAGAAGTACTTTTACAAAAGTACTTCCATAAAGTCCAGCGACTTTCGTGCGCAAATGCGAAAAAAGCGTACACGGAAAGCCGGGAGGACGGGAAGACGGAAAAGGCAGGCGGAATGTCCGAAGCGGGATCGAGCATCTATGCGGTGGCCGAAGCGGCCGAAGTGAGCATCTCCACAGTCTCCCGCTGGCTCAATACGCCGGACAAAGTGGGCGCCGACACCGGTGCGCGCATCAAGGCCGCCATCGACCGGCTGGGCTATATTCCGCACGGCAACACGGGTCCGCGTTCCGGCAGAACGGTCGGCAGGATCGGCGTCCTCATTCCTTTCTTCTATTCGCCGAGCTTCGTGGCCCGACTCCAGGGCATGACGGGGGTCCTGCACCGCGAAAATTTCGAGCTTGTGCTCTTCACCGTCGATACGCCCGAACGCCTTAACGCCTATCTCAACTCCATTCCCCTCACCAAGAGGCTCGACGGCCTCGTTGTCATGTCCATGGCCATTCCCGAATCCGATGCGGCCAGGATCGAAGCGGCGGGGCTCAAGGTGGTAACGATCGAATACGCCTGTCCGCGCTTTTCCTGCGTCGAGGCGGACAATATGGGCGGCGGCGAACTTGCGGCGAAGCTTTTCGTGCGCAAAGGCTATCTCCCCGCGGGGTTCATGGGCGAACGGCGGACGCCGCCCTATTCGCTCGAACCGAGCCGGCAGCGCTTCAAAGGCTTTTCGCGGGCCATGGCCGAATCAGGCAGCCCCGTGCGTCCCGAACATGTGGCGCTTTCCGACCTGTCCGTGGAAGACGCGCGGCAATCCGCCCGCGCCATGCTGTCCCTCCCCGACCGCCCCCGCGCCGTGTTCGCCATGTCCGACATCCACGCCATCGGCGTTCTCCGGGCAGCGGCGGATTTGGGCCTGCGCGTGCCCGACGATCTCGCGGTCATGGGTTTCGACGATATCGAAGCGGCGTCCTACATGAATCTGTCCACGGTGAGCCAGTCCCTCCAGGAATCCGGAAGGCTCGCCGCCGAAACGCTCATCGCGAAAATACGGGAACCCCAGAGAGCCCGGCAGTCCATACAACTCGCCATCGGGATCGTCGAAAGGGGAACGACATGAATCACAAAAAAAAGGCGGCACCCGCCTTTGCACCGCTTCTCCCTGGGAGGAGCGGATCGTGTGGAAAAAAGGAGCACCGCATGAAATTCAGAGCGACCACTTTCATCGCACTCGCTCTCGCCTGCGTCTTCGCCGGATCGGCGGCAGTGTCGGTTTCGGCCGACCCGCTGTCCGACGCCTATGCCGGCAAGTACAAGGGCAAAGTCGTCACGATGGCCGGCCCCTTCGTGGACAACGACGCCGTCAAGTTCGAAATGTCCGTCAAGGCATTCGAGGACAAGACCGGCATCGACATCCAGTACGAAGGATCGAAGGAATTCGAGGCCAGCATCGCCATCCGCGTCAACGGCGGCAGCGCGCCCGACATCGCCGACTTCCCCCAGCCCGGCCTTCTCGAAAACTTCGTGAAGACAGGCAAAGTCGTCGACCTCAACAAGGTCCTCGACATGAACAAGGTCAAGTCGAACTACATCCAGAGCTGGCTCGACATGGCCACCATGAAAGGCCCGGGCGGCAATATCATGGCCGGCGTATGGGGCCGCGTAAACGGCAAGTCCCTCGTCTGGTATCCGAAGAAAGAATTCGACAAGGCCGGCTACAAGGTTCCGACGACCTGGACCGAACTCATCGCCCTCATGGAACAGATCAAGAAAGACGGCGACACCCCCTGGGCCATCGGAATCGAATCCGGCGCAGCCACCGGCTGGGCAGCCACCGACTGGGTCGAAGAGCTCATGCTCCGCACCACCAGCCCCGAGAACTACGACAAGTGGGTCAAGGGCGAGCTGAAATTCTCCTCCCCCGAAGTCAAGAAAGCCGTCCAGACCATGGCCGACATCTGGTTCCCCGCCGGCAACGTGTACGGCGGCCGCAAAGCCATCGCCACAACGTCTTTCGGCGACGCGCCCAAGGTTATGTTCGAGAATCCGCCCAAAGCCTGGATGCACAAGCAGGGCAACTTCATCACGACCTTCTTCCCGAACAACCTCGTGGCCGGAGTCGACTACGACTTCTTCTACCTGCCCGGACTCGATCCCAAGTACGGCAAGCCCGTCCTCGTGGCCGGCGACATCTATGCCATGTTCAACAACCGCCCCGAAGTAGCCGCGGTGATGCAGTACTTCGCCACCGGCGACTCCGTAAAAGCCTGGGTGCAGGCCGGCGGAGCGATCTCCCCCCACAAGGATTCCCAGCTGTCCTGGTACACCAACGCGGTGGACAGGAAGGTCGCGGAAGTAATCCAGAACGCGACTGCCGTCCGCTTCGACGGTTCCGACCTCATGCCGGGCGCCGTGGGCGCCGGCTCGTTCTGGAAAGAGATGACCGCCTACGTGTCGGGCGCCAAGAATATCGACGACGCGCTCAAGGCGATCGACGCCTCCTGGCCCAAGTAACTCCAGAACTTCGATTGCACTAGCGTGGTATGGAAATGCATCGCCATTTCCATACCACGGCGTAACGGAGAGGAAGGCATGCCGTCCAAATCGTCGCCTCTGTCGCGATATCTCAAACTCTTTCTCCTGGTGGCCGCGACGGCGGCCTTTCTCTATTTCGGCTACGGACTCCTCAGATCCTGGCGGGGTTCCAAGGTGCTCCTCACCGCTTTCGCCGTCCTGTGGGGCGTCGGATCGGCGGGGCTTCTCTATTTCGTGCTCAATTCGATCGCCGAGACCCTGCCGCGCAGGCTCAGGTCGACCGCGATCGCGCTCGTGTTCGTGGGACCGGCGCTGATCCTGCTCGCCTGGTTTCTCGTGATTCCCACCCTGCGCACCTTCTGGCTCAGCCTTTTCAACGATACGAGCACCAAATTCGTCGGCCTCAAGAATTACGCATTCGCCTTCACCGATCCGACCATGCTCGAAACGTTCCGGAACAACCTGCTCTGGCTCGTGTTCGGCACCGCGGCGAGCGTCGGACTGGGTTTGCTGATCGCCGTACTGGCCGACAGGGCGCGTTGGGAAAAAGCCATCAAAGCCTTTATTTTCATGCCCATGGCCATCAGTTTCGTAGGCGCGGGCGTCATCTGGAAATTCATGTACGCCTACAAGGGCGAGGGTACGGGCATCGCCGAAATCGGCCTCCTTAACGCCGTCGTCCAGTTCTTCGGAGGTACAAGCCAGGCCTGGCTCCTCACCCCGTTCTGGAACAACTTTTTCCTGATCGTCATCATGGTATGGCTCCAGACAGGCTATGCCATGGTCATCATCTCCTCGGCGATCAAGGGCATCCCCTCCGACATTCTGGAAGCGGCCCGCGTCGACGGGGCGAGCGAACTGACCATTTTCTTCAGGGTGATCATTCCTTCGATATCGGGGACGATCCTCACCGTCACTACGACGATCATCATTTTCAGCCTCAAGCTGTTCGACATCGTGCGCGTGATGACGGGAGGGAATTACGGTACGAACGTGATCGCCAACGAGTTCTATCTGCGACAATTCACGTACGGACAGACCGGCCAGGCTTCGGCTATAGCCATCGTACTCCTGGTGGCGATCGCGCCTGTCCTCGTCTACAACTTGCGCGGATTCCGCGACAGGAAGGCATTCAAATGACGCGCGTACCCGTAATGGCCGGAAAGAAGCGGCGCGGGCCCGGCCGCATCATCCTCAATATCGTCCTCGTACTCATCGTTCTCGCCTGGACTGTGCCGACCCTCGGGGTGCTCGTCACGAGTTTCCGCGACTCGAGGGACATTTTCTCCTCGGGCTGGTGGACTATTTTCCCGCACAAGGCATGGAGCAAGATAGGCGAAATCCAGGTCGAGGAAGGGATTTCGCTCGACGACCAGATCGTACTGGACGGCAAGAGCGCGACGTTCGCGGAATGGCGCGAAGGCATCGAAACCTCCAAAGGCCGCAGGCTGAAATGGTACGGCAACAAGCGCACTCGCATGGTCGAAGTGTTCGAACGCAAGTGGGTCGGATTCTCGGCGAACCTGACGCTGGAAAACTATAAAAACGTGCTCGCGGCGGGTGAAATCACGTTCAAGGATGCGGAAGGGAAAGAGATTTCGCGCATGGGGCAGAATTTCGTCGATGCGGTCCTGAATTCCCTCGCCGTGACGATACCCTCGACCGTCATTCCGATTCTGATCGCGGCTTTCGCGGCCTACGCGTTCGCGTGGATGGAATTCCCCGGACGCAAAAGCCTCTTCGTGGTCGTGGTCGCCCTCCTGGTCGTGCCTCTGCAGATTGCGCTCATTCCCGTGCTGAGGGATTATACGCGCCTCAACCTGAACGGCAGTTTCCTCGGCATGTGGCTCGCGCACACGGGCTTCGGTCTGCCGCTGGCGATTTACCTGCTGTTCAATTACATCAGTCAGTTGCCGCGCGATATTTTCGAATC
>JBDKUJ010000087.1:0-4844 GCA_039679665.1 Rectinema sp.
CAGGAAGGAAACCGCCGTGGCGGCGATCTGTTCGGGCAGCAAACCGTTCATTCCAAGCAGGGCGTCATAGGGGCCATTGGAGACGAAGTGATCCTCGACACCGATGATTTTCATCGGCGTCGGCAGGCGCTGGGAAAGCAGTTGCGCGATCGCGCTTCCGAGGCCGCCGTTCACGAAGTGTTCTTCTACCGTGACGATTTTGCCGATATCCCTCGCCGCTTCGAGAATGATGTCTTCGTCGAGCGGCTTGATCGTATGAATATCGATCACCCTGACGCTGATGCCGCGGGCTTCGAGAATGTCCGCCGCTTTTACTGTGGAAGCCAGCGCGGTGCCCGAGCCGATCAGGCAAAGGTCCTTTCCGTCCCGCACGAGGATGCCTTTACCGATTTCGAAGGGAAGATCTTCGTCATACAGAACGGGCATGTTGGGGCTGCCGATGCGCATGTAGGCGGGCCCTTCGGTTCTGGCGAGGGCTTCCGTCGCTTTGACGATACTGACGGGATCGCCCGGGCTCAAGATCGTCACTCCGGGAATCGTTCTCAGCAGCGCCACATCGTCGATCGAGTGGTGGGTCGGCCCGAGCTGCGAATACGTGAGGCCGCAGCAGCGCCCGACGACTTTGACATTCTGGTTCATGTAGCCCAAGTCGTTTTTGAACATTTCGAAAGGCCGGGCGGTCACGAATGGGGCGATGGCCACATAGAAAGGGATAACGCCCGTGGTGGCCATTCCGGCGCAATATCCCAGCGCGCCCTGTTCCATTATGCCGAATTCGACATGGCGGTCGGGAAACGCCTGCTTGAAGGGGGTCAAGCCCGAGCCCGAGGAGCTGTCCGTGGAGACTGCGACGATCCGGGGGAATTCCCTGCCGGCTTCGAGCAATGCATCCCCGAAGCACTTGATCGGCGCGCGGCTTTCCGCGAAAGCCTTTTTCGAAAGCATGCCGATACGTTTCATAGAATGCCTCCCGCCATGGCCGCAAGTTCCGATTCGGCTTTTTCCAGATCGGCTTCCGCGAGTCCGATCTCTTCCGCGGTCGCCTTCCAGTAATGGTAGGCCGCTTTATTCTCGGCGAAAGAAAATCCCTTGGATTTGATGGTGTCGGCTATGATGACCGAAGGCTTTCCCTTTTCGAAGGGAAGCGCATCGAATGCCGACGCGATGGCGGAGATATCGTGCCCGTCGATACGGCGTACGCTCCAGCCGAACGAAGCCCATCGTTCTTCCAGGGGTTCGTAGCTCATGACGTCCGTAGTCTTGCCGCCGATCTGGAGACGGTTTCTGTCCACGATGGCAGTGAGAGTGTCCAGTCTGTGCTGGCTCGCCGCCGCCGCGGCCTCCCAGTTCGAGCCTTCGGCCAACTCGCCGTCGCCCATCAGGGTGAAGACTTTGGCCGGGGAAGCGGCAAAGCGGAGCCCCATCGCCATGCCCGCCGCGATGGACAGACCGTGGCCCAGGGAACCCGTATTGGCTTCGACGCCGGGCAGCTTCGCCATGCTGGGATGGCCCGGCAGATGCGAATCGAGAGCCCCGTAGCTGTCGAAGAGTTCTTTGGGGAAGAAGCCCCTTTCGGCGAGCGCGGCATAGAGAATGAGGCATTTGTGCCCGGCGGACAGTACGAAACGGTCCCGGTTTTCCATGCGGGGATTCGCGGGGTCGAGATGGAGCACGCGGAAGAAAAGCACGGCCATCAGGTCGGCCGCGGAGAGCGCACCGCCCATATGGCCGGCTCCGGAGGCTTTTACCATCCTGAGCACGTCACCGCGCATGGCGAGCGCCCTGGAGGCTATCGCCAGCTGTTCCTGTCTGGAGATGATCATTTCTTGAACCTCATTTCTTGAACCTCATTTCGAATGTGCGGCCGCATAGTCGACGATGCACTGGACTTTTGATTCGGATCGGGTCCCTGCTTCCCATTCGGCTTCGAGCCAGATCTTCACGAGCGCTTTGGCCACGAAGGGGCCCATGGTCTGGGCGCCGAGAGTGGCTACGTTGGTATTGTTGCTTTTGATGGCCCTTTCGGCCGAGTACGGGTCCGCGAGCAGGGCGGCATACACGCCCGGTACCTTGTTCGCGGCGATGCACATGCCGATTCCGGTGCCGCATACGAGAATTCCCCTGTCGAATTTTCCGGCGGCGACCGCTTCGCCGACTCTGAACGCGACATTGGGATAGAGCGGATCATCGCTCCCGAAATCCTCGAAACCGTACCCTTCCGCTTTCAGAAATCCCTTGATCGTTTCTTTCAGATCGGTCGCATTCGGATCGCATCCGATCGCAATTGTTCTGCTTCGTGCCGGCATTGTACCGCTCCTCCGCCGAAAATGGGTCGATCCGGTGTGAACTTCACGGCGCGGGCTGTGTTGCCAGCCCGGGGTAAGTAAAGCGGCGATCGCCCTCTTTTCATGCTCATACAAACATGTATATACATAATAAATGGAATTGGCGGTTCGCGCAAGCGAATACCTTGTAACGGGGAGTCCGGCATGTGCTATACTTTTCCGGCTGGGGGAAATTAGGCATCGGGCCAGTCTTGAGTCCCGGACGGGACAGGAGAATCGAATGCTGAACAGGTCGGGGCCCAAGCCCCTTTATTTGCAGCTCGAAGAGATTTTGCGCAAGCAGATCCGCGAAGGCGAACTCCAGTATCACCAGGCGATTCCTTCGGAAAACGAGCTCAGTAAAATATACGATCTCAGCCGGATGACCGTTCGCGGCGTCATCACGAGGCTCGTGAACGAAGGCCTCCTGTATCGCGTGCCCGGCAAGGGGACCTTTGTCGCGGAGCCCAAGATCATGACGGGACCGCTCTCGCAGAAGGGGATCCGCGAACAGCTCGAAGACATGGGCTACGAGACGGGAACGACCGTTCTCGACATGCGGATCGAAAAAGCGGACCTGCCGGTCGCGGACGAACTGGGGCTGTCGGTCGGGGCTCCCGTATATAAGCTCGAACGACTGCGCTATGCGAACGGAGAGCCGCTCGGGCTCGATCTTTCGTATATTCCGGTAAGCCTTTGCAGCGATCTGTTCGAAAAGGAACTGGACAGCGAACCGCTCTGCGACATTCTCGAAAAAAACTACGACATCGTCGCCAAGCACGGCGTGGAAACGCTCGAGAGCTGCAAGGCGGCCGCCCGCGAAATCAAGCACCTCAAGATCGCCAAAGGCGCGCCCCTCCTCCTGCTCAAGTACACGATGTTCTCCCAGAACGGAACACCTTTCGAGTATTCAAAGGTCGTTTTCAGGGGAGACCGGATCAAACTGAAATTCTCGTTCAGCCGCTGATCGGGCTTTGCCGCCAGGCTTCGTCGTCGGACTTCGCCGCCAGCCTTGCCGGCAAGCCCGACAGCAAAGCAATTTTCCCACCACTCCAGACTGTTTCCGCTTGACGTATGTCGCTATTAATGCTAGAGCTGTATATACATGTTAAAATGTGTAGACATGTGATCAGCTATGCTGGAAACGTGCGCGACAGTGCGCCGGTTTCAGCCACGAAAGGAGCGGGGGATGGCGAAGAGTACCGTACACAGTTCATTGAGGGCGCTGCTCTCAGGCGGCGAGGTTTCCGTCGTCAGACAGGACGAAGCCTATGTCCGCAGAGTGCTGGATCGCGATATCGACATGGACGATGTCGTCCAGTTTCGGGGCGTGGCGAAACACTTGGGGGTCACGGCCGGATTCCGGGATGTGATCGATTATTTCAAGGTACCCGAAGGGCAGACACCAGCGGGTTTCAGAATCGAGTACAGGTACGAAGGCAATGGCCTGCTTGCCGTCGATCTGGTGCGCGACATTTCCTATGGCGCCAACGGCACCCTGCGTCCCACCAATGTGCTCTTTTCGGCGGACAGCGCGAACCCCTATGAAGTGGAACCGGTCAAAAACCTCATCGCCAACCTGACCTGCAATCCGGGTATTATCTACGATCTTTTCATCAACAATCCGAAAGCCAACATCGGGAACAAGTTCAAGACGCGCGACGAGGTCATGACCGAAATCGGCCGAGTCCTCGGACCGGGCGCGGATATCAGCGTTGAGCTCAACGATCCCTTCGCCGACGAATCGCAGATTCTCGAAGAAGCCGCGCACTTCCGCGAAATGCTCTCGAAGTATCGCGTCGTCATAAAAGTGCCCCACACCGGCCCCGTCAACCGCGAGAATGTCGGGGAACTGCTCAGGGGCGACAAGAAATTCGGCCGCCGCTACGATCAGGGAAAGACCGAAGATGTCGTACGCGGCCACAACCTGGCGCTCATGCTCCACGAGCACGGATACAGGGTCAATTTCACCCTCATGTTCGAGCCGCACCAGACCGCTCTGGCGCTTCAGGCGAAACCCTATTTCATCAACAGCTTTATCCGGCACAGACTCATCGTGAGCCAGGCGATCTCCGAGCTGCTCGCGAAATATCGCAGCGACAGGAATGAGGCGCATCTGGTAAAGATGCGGAGCCTTTTCATCGAAAAAGACTATCTCGCACCGGGCGACGCCGAAATGAGCGTGCAGGAAGTGCTGGCAAGGGCGGAATGGATCGAAGAGTACCGCCAGCTCAACGGCAAGGAAGGCAGTGACGGACTGGATGCGATGCGGCACAGCCTGAGGGTCCTGCGGCAGGCCAATCTTCCCGATACCCGCCTCATCGTCTGCAGCATGGAAGGCGAAAGGAATTTCCCCGATATCGACAGGCTGTTGGTGGACCCCGAATTCGCGGATATGGCCCGCCGCGTGGTGGTCACCACCGAACCGGCGTACCTGGCGAAATTCATGACTACTCCCCAGGTGGTTACCTATCAGCGGAGATTCATGAACGCGGCCAATGGCGCGAAATAAGCAAAGCC
>JBDKUJ010000088.1:0-2556 GCA_039679665.1 Rectinema sp.
ACACTTTGGCCGGATTCCAGTCTTCGAGCTGGCAAATGAGCTGGATCTGCTTCTTGTCGCGTATCGCGCCCACCCCGAACAGATGCGTGATATTGATGATCCCGAGGCCGCGGATTTCCATGTGATGTCCGATGACCTTGTTGGCGCCCTGTCCCATGAGTATCGAGCCGTTAACGCAGCGGATGTCGACCACGTCGTCCGCGACGAGGCGATGCCCGCGTTCGATGAGTTCGAGGGCGGTTTCGCTCTTGCCTACGCCGGAGTCGCCGGTAAGGAGAATGCCGATGCCGTACACTTCGACCAGGACGCCGTGGATGGAGGTTTGCGGCGCGAAAATGTCGGCCAGGACACGGATGATCCGGCTGGAAAAATCACTGGAAGAGAGGCTTGTGATCAGGATCGGGCAACCCGCGATTTCGGCCGCGGCGAGGAATTCCGCACCGGGTACGAGCGAATGGGTGAAAATGCAGCAGGGCATCTCGTAGGAGAAGAGCCTGGCGAAGATTTCGTGCGCCCGGGCGGGTTCCAGGCTGGCCAGAAAGGCGTTTTCGCCGCGGCCGAGCAGCTGCACGCGCTGCCATGCGAAAGATTCGTAAAACCCGGCGAGGGCGAAACTGGGCCGGTTGATATCCGGCAGAGTAATCACCCGCCCGAGCCCGGACCTCCCCGCAACGCAACGCAGATCGAGGGAGTTCTGCTCTTTCAGGTCGAGATCGACCAGATCGAGGACGGTAAAAGCCCGTGTTTCGCCTATGCTCACGGCGAAAGTGTACTACGAAGCGCGGCTCAGGTAAATCCCGGTCGTGCGGAGCGCTTTTAGACCCGCACGACCCGATTGTCCGTGCGCCGATATCTGCCGATAGTCGGGTGTGCGCGCTGTGGGCGTACGCCCGACCATCGGCCGGTGGGGCTTACTTTTTCTCCTGTACCTTGCCTTTTTCTTTGGTGATTTTCTGCTCCAGCCGGTCCATCAGAATGTCCATTCCGGAGTTGACTTCGAAGGAGTGTTCCTGCAGATGCGCCTGCAGACCCCATCGGAAGTTCACTGTCACTTCGCATTTGAAGTCTTTCGAGTCCCTGGTGAACACGAAGAGGAGATCGACGATCATGTCCTTCGCGTATCCGATCCGTTCCAGTTTTTCGTCAAGATAGGCTCTGCTCTTTTCACTGAGATCGAAATGTACGGAGCGGACATCGACGTTCATGAGCACCTCCTTGATGCTGGTCGACCGGTATGGGCACAGGCGTATTCCGCCCGAGTCCGCACCGGTCAGGTTTTCCCGCGGCTGAACGAGGAATCGAGATCCAGTTCGCCGCGATATTTGGCCACCGTCCGACGCGCTATGCGTATGCCGCGCCGGGCGAGGACTTCCATGATTTCCCGGTCCGAAAGGGCGCCCGTGCCGCCGCTTTCGCCGCCCGTGCCGCCGGCCTCGCCGGCGAGAATCTCTCTGATCACTTCTTTTACGCCTTCCTTCGAGTGGTCGGAACCGTGCGAACCGGCGCCCGAAATGGAATTCGTAAAAAAACGGCGCAATTCGATGAGGCCGCGGTCGGTCTGCGCATATTTGCCGTTCACCGCGCGGGAGACAGTGGTTTCGTGCAATCCGACTTCGTCGGCGACATCCTTGAGGCTCAAAGGGACGAGCGCGCGCGGACCTTCGAAGAAGAAGGCCCTCTGGAAGCGTATGATCGCCCTGGTTACCTTGAGCAGGGTGAGGTTGCGCTGATGCAGGCTTCCTATGAAAAACCGCGCCCGCTCGACGTTTTCCCTGGCGAAGGAAGCCGCTTCCTTGTCGCGCGCCTCGGCTCCTTCCCTGGCATGGACTTCGGACTCCTCCCTGTCGCGGGTGTCCTGAGCCTTTCTGCCGTTGCCGCTGCCATTGCCGCTGCCATTGCCGTTGCCGGAACCTGCGGCGAGTTCGTCGAAGAGGGGATTGATGCCCAACACCGGAAAGGCTTCATCGTTCAGCGTAATGATGAACTCACCGTTTTCTATCCGTATATAAAGGTCGGGAATCACAAAGCGCGACGCTTCGGCCGAGTAGGTTCTGCCGGGAAAGGGATTGAGGCCGCCGAGGTAATCCAGAAGCCGTTTGAATTCCGCTTCTCCGATTTTCATCGCCTTGCGAAGTTCGGGAAGTTTGCCTTTTTCCAGGAGTTCCACATGATCGCGCAGTAGTTCGACCGCGCCTGAGGGAGCGTTCGCATCCAGGGAAGCCTGGACGAGCAGGCTTTCGCGGTAATCGGACACGCAGGTGCCGACCGGATCGAGGCTGCGGACCAGGGTGATCGCTCCGGCAAGCAATTCGGGATGGCGATCGGCGCAAAGCTCTTCGGGAGCGGTTTTGTGGAAACCATCTTCATCGAGATTCTGGATGAGCCGCTCTGCGACCAGGGTTATCTCGGGGGCGGCTTTTTGCAGGCCAAGTTCGCCGAGAAGGTGTTCCTGCAGGGTTTCCGGCCTCGTTATGGCGCCTTCGAGAAACATCCGGTTGGGATCTTCGTCGTCGGGAACAGCGCTTGTAACCCGGCCCGAGTCGGATGCATTTTCGA